>DATHJK010000075.1:0-16480 GCA_035316225.1 Pyrinomonadaceae bacterium | reverse complement strand
TCAATCGGAAGCATCTGCGACGACCGAGCCTACTGTCGCGCCTGCTCAGACAGCAGGACATCCGGCTGAAGGCTCTACGAGTAGAATAGTCAACCATCCAGCCGAGCACAGGACTCAGACTCACGAAGAGAACGCGCAGCCTGCGCCGACTGTGAACAACTCGAAGAGCGCAACTGCCGCTCGGCCTCCACAACCGCCGCAACCCGTGGACACTCCGTCTGACATTCCGCCGCGAAACGACCCGGGCTACTGGGAGGCCAGACGCCAGGCCGCAGAGCAGCGCCGACAGGAGATGCAAAATAGGAGAATGATGAGAATGGAGCGGCAGATCATTCAGCAGCAGCAACAACGAGAACAGCGTCGCCGCATGGGGAGACCGTAGAAAGACCGTGAATAGTGAATCGTAAATCGTGAATAGAAAAAGCTAACTACGAAAGTTCTTAACCTCTATTCACGATTTACTATTCACTATTCACGCCTTTAATTATGTCTGCGAGGCGTTGGGTTTCGCGGCGCGCGTCGTGGCGGGTCTCCTCATTGTCCTGATGCGTTAGTTGAATGGGCGGGTGGTAGATTATCTCTACTCTGGCAAAACGTGGAAAGCTTTTGCCTCTGGGCCAGACGCGGTTGCCGCCGCGAATAGTGACGGGCAGTATGGGAACGCCCGTTTCTAGCGCCAGGCGCGCTGCGCCCGGCTTGAATTTTCGCAAGTGGCCGTCCGAAAACTCGCGCTCGCCTTCAGGGAAGATTACTATAGCGCCTCCGTCGCGCAGCCACTGAAGTGAGCGGCGTATTGCCGTTGGGTCGCTTCTTTCAATCTCCAACGGCCACGCGCCGAACAGTTGGCTCAATTTTCCTACAACAGGCCAATCGAAAATCTCGCTCCAGGCGAGGAAGCGCAAAGGCCGACTTATGGGAAAGCCTATCCAGAACGGGTCTATGTAGGTCTGATGGTTTGAAGCGATGATGAGACCGCCCGACTGTGGTACGTTCTCAAGCCCACGGTAGCGTATCTTCCACAGCAGGCGCGAAAGCCCCTGTCCCACAGGCCGCACCAGATCAATGAACCACGAGGGCAGCACCGCAGGCTCACCTTGCGCTCCATTTTTCGGCCTCTGTGGTGCCGCTTTCGCGCTCGTCTCGCTCACGGTAAGAAAGTGATAAGTGATGAGTGATAAGTGATAAGAGAAGGCAGGTTCTTTCTTATCACTCATCACTTATCACTCATCACTTATCATCTCCTCCCACCAATCTGGAATATCTTTTCGGGTCAACCGGTCGTCATGCCGGCGATGGCAGCGTTCGCAGGCGAAGCCACGATAGGCGCGAGCATCCATCTTCGTCAACCCCAGACGTGTCCTCGCGCCGCATTGCGGGTCAGGACAGTGCCGCTCTATTTCCACCAGCAACACCTCGCGCGAGACTGAAATCTTCACGGATTTTTTCATTGACTCATCTTTCATTTACTCATTGAATAAATGAATCAGATCATTCGACTCCTTCGAGCGGCCACTCTCTGTCAATGAATTCAAGGTGCAGGCGCGGTATGCCGTCCTGGCCTATGCGGCGCTTGCGCACTGCTGCGATGACGTTGATCTGATACTGATTGCTTATGACGCGCACAAACCCGCCGGCCTTTATATCTATTGAAGAGAGGACAGCAGCGCCGCGACGACTGATGTTTTCCGTTACCGTCGGCTCGCTGGCCGACACGCGCCCGTCTTCATCCAGCGCTTCGATTGTGACTTCGACGGGGATGAAGTGGCGCGTCTCCGGGCGAGGCTTATCAACCCGGCGAACACCAGACGAGAGATCAGGTCTGTCGCGCACTCCATACATGCCGGACTCTGTGGCAGAGGCCGCGACTTCGTAGCGCGTCGTTGGATCAAGAAGAAAACTTCTGGGCGGGTGTTTCCCTATGAAAGCTACGCCCACTTCGTAGCGCGGCGGCTTGTCGCCTTCCGGGGGAATCGTCCTGATACTTCGCACGAGCGACCAGACGCGATACTGATCTTCCACGTGGTCGAAGCAGCGAAGCTGGCGCGGCATTGGCAGCGTCAGGTAAAGCAATCGCCCAGGCTCCGTAGGTCGCGTGATCGTGAAACGTGCGCCGAATGGCGTTACGTCAACCAGACGCGACATCTCGACCCACTGGTGCTGAATGCTCTGCTGACACTGCACACGCGCGGGCAGATTGAGCGGCAAGCGCTCGCGCAAACGCTTCGATTTTCCGTCAAACTTCAACGCCGGACTTCCCCCTTGAATCGAGATTGAAGATGCTTCGTAACGGCCTGGGTATTGGGTACTCGAACGAACAGTTTTTCGCACCTCGAAAACGGGCTAAAACCCTTGATTTTATTGGCTTTTATTGCTGTTCGCGGGTTTGCCAAAAGTGGCACTGACTGCTACAATATATTGTACTTCAGACTCGCGCCGGAAGGCGCGTCGGAAAAGTACCTTAACAATCCGATTTAAGCATAAAGTTTAGCGCCCGAGCAGGATGAAATTTCAGAGTCCCTCTGGATAAGTTTTTATGCCGGAGCGTGGTCGTGAAGACCGGGCTTCAAGCCAGACGTGCGCGAAACCAGATTGTACTTGAAAGGTCTATTGAATGGAAACGACGGATAGAAACTACATAAACATTGAAGACGAGATGAGGCGCTCGTACCTTGATTACGCGATGAGCGTAATCATAGGGCGTGCGCTCCCAGATGCGCGCGACGGGTTCAAACCTGTGCATCGCCGCGTGCTCTGGGCCATGCATGAACTCGGCAACGCTTACAATAAGTCTTATAAGAAGAGCGCGCGCGTCGTTGGAGATACGATTGGAAAATATCACCCGCACGGCGATGCAGCAGTTTACGACACGATTGTTCGACTGGCGCAGGATTTCAACATGCGCTACCCGCTGGTTGACGGTCAGGGAAATTTTGGGAGCATTGACGGCGACGCCGCCGCCGCCATGCGATATACGGAAGTTCGCATGGCGCGGCTTGCGACTGAAATTCTCGCGGACATAGAAAAAGAGACGGTTGATTTTCAGCCGAACTACGACGAGTCGCTATCTGAACCGAAAGTTCTGCCGACGCGCGTTCCTAACCTGTTGATTAACGGGTCCGACGGTATCGCCGTTGGTATGGCAACTAAGATTCCACCTCATAATCTTACAGAGATCGTCGAAGCGACCGTAGCGCTGCTGAAAAAGCCTGAGATAAAGATTCAGGACTTGATGAAGATAGTCACGGGGCCGGATTTTCCAACCGGCGGCTTCATCTACGGGCGCGAGGAGATAAAGAACTCTTACCTAGAAGGTCGCGGCGTGCTTCAGCTTCGCGCGCGCGCTGCCATTGACCGCGTAGGGCGCGGCACGCAGGAGCGCGACGCGATTGTGATTACGGAGATTCCGTACCAGGTCAACAAGGCTCGCCTGATAGAGCGCATTGCCGAACTGGTCAATGACAAGAAACTTGACGGCATCTCTGATCTGCGCGACGAGTCAGACCGCGACGGTATGCGTATCGTGGTCGAGCTCAAACGCGACGCCGTGCCGCAGGTCGTGCTTAACAAGCTCTACAAGCTCACGCCTATGCAGTCCTCTTTCGGCGTTATCAACCTGTCAATCTTGAACGGGCAGCCGCGCGTTCTGAACTTGAAGCAGATGCTGGAAGCCTTTGTTGACTTCCGGCGCGAGGTCGTAAAGCGCAGAACAGAATATGAGCTGCGCAAAGCGCGCGCGCGCGCTCACATTCTTGAAGGCTTGACCAAAGCGATTGACGCGCTCGACTACATCGTCACACTCATACGCAACGCGCGCTCGGTCGAAGAGGCCAAGCAGTGGTTGATGGGGCAGATGGATACGATGAGCGAGGTCAAGCAGTGGAAAGGCGTGCCTTCTGATTTGACGCTCGCGGGCTATCTCGCAAAGCTTCAGAAAGGCATAAAACGTCTTGAGTTTTCCGAAGCTCAATCGCAGGCGATTCTTGATCTTCAACTGCGCCGTCTCTCCGCGCTTGAGCGACAGAAGATTATTGACGAGTACGAGAGCATCATTCGTCTCATAGCGGAACTAGAAGAGATTCTTGCGAACGAATCCAGCTTGCGCCGCGTCATCATCAAAGAACTCGAAGATGTGAAGGCTAATTTCGGTGACGAGCGTCGCACGGAGATAGTTGATTCCGGCGTAGAGCTTTCAATTGAAGATTTGATTGCAGATGAAGACGTTGCCATCACGGTCACGAACAACGGCTACATCAAGCGTACGCCTATCACTACTTATCAACGTCAGGGTCGCGGCGGAAAGGGTCGTTCCGGCGCGTCAACCGGCAAGAACAACGATTACGTCGAGCATCTTTTCATAGCTTCGACGCATGCTTACCTGATGATATTCACGGACGACGGGCAGGTCTTCAAATTGAAGGTTCACGAGGTGCCTGATGCTGCGGCTTCTGCCAGAGGCAAGGCAATCGTAAACCTGATAAGTCTGCCGTCGAGTCGAAAGGTCGCAGGCGTGGTGACTGTGCGCGAATTTTCGGAAGGGCGCTATGTCGTGATGGTCACGCGAAAGGGCATAATTAAGAAAACGTCTCTGGCCGACTTTCAGAACATACGATTGAACGGCATCAACGCCATCAACATTGACGAGGGCGACGAACTATTAGACGTTGTTCTAACTGATGGTACGAAGCGTATCTTCATAGCCACGCACAACGGACTAGCGATTCGCTTCGACGAAGCTGACGTGCGCCCGATGGGACGCGCAACGCGCGGAGTGCGCGGCATAGACCTGCGCGCAGACGACCTGGTAGTAAGCTTGTGCGCCGTCTCGAAAGACGATAAGGAGCGCATGCTCTCAATCTCCGAACAGGGCTTCGGTAAGCAGACGACGATTGCGAGCTATCGCTTGCAATCGCGAGGCGGGCGAGGCGTCATCAACATGAAGACAACGCCGAAGACAGGCAAAGTCGTTGCGGTCTTCCCCGTCGAAGATGAGTCCGAGATGATGATAATCACACAGCAGGGTAAGCTGATACGCATCGAAGCCGACAGCATTCGCAAGACAGGACGCGGCGCACAGGGCGTCCGCCTTATCAAAACCGATGGCGGCGATAAAGTCACCAGCGCATCACTGGTCGAGCCTTCGACGGAAGTTGAAGAGGTTGCAGTAGGCTGAGCCTGTATCTTTCTTTCTGTAATAAGAGCTGCGGGGCAAGTTGTATAATGCCTCGCAGCTTTTGTATTCAGCATAATATACATTAGCGAGTGGAGTAGACCGTCGTTCCATCATGGTCTACTCGTTCATTGAATAATGAGGAGAGTTGAGAATCACCCCCGAAGACATAAAGCTCGCAGAGGATGCACGGAGAATTTCAAATCTGAAATCTCAGATGGTCTGTTCTTCTTCAGTGTACTCTCTGGCCTGCGCCGGTGCATTGTCTTTCTCGTTTCACCCGGCAATGAATAGGCTCTGCGCTAAATAACTGGTGCCGGACGCAAAGATTTCGTCTATTATCTAAGCGCCTGTCATCCGTATTGAGAACTGATGTTAGCAAGGAGTCTTCTAACATCAGAGCATCCAGCCTCTGCTTTTACTGTGAGCATACGACTAAAAATCTTCCTCATTTTTCTGGCCTGCGGCGTCGTCCCGGTGCTTTCGCTCAGTCTGTTGAGCTACTGGAAAGGGGCACGCTCGGTTGAAGCAGTTTTGCGCGGCGATATGGAGCGCAAAGTGCTGGTCGTGAAGAAGAATCTGGAGGAAGCGCTCGGCGAGCGCGAGGCCGAAGTTAATGCCCTTGCGCGAATAGAGTCGGTGCGCGCGTTTCTGCGCGCGACGAGTGCGCCCTTAGCGGCGAACGGGAATCCCGCGTCGTCAAGTTCCGGGATGAGTAGAATAGCCCATGTAGATAACGCGCCTGCTGCGGCTGACTCTGCCTCAGAAAATGAATTGCCAGCAGGCGTTCGCGCTGACGTGAGCGCCTTTCTACAGAGCAAGTCCGGCTATTTCACATCCGTCACCTGCCTCGGCGCTAACGGCTCTACGCGCTTTTGCGCCAAGACAGGAGCGAGCGGCGCGGGCGCAAACGACATACCTGTTTATTTTCGCGCTGAAGACCTTCGGTTACAGAGTTCGGAGACTGCGGGCGCGAGTGACGGGCAAACAACACGCTCTATATTGACTCGTGACGCTTCCGGCGCATCCGTTCGCTATACCGTCCCGGTCTTCAGTGATGATACAGAGCAGCATAGCGCGGTCGGCTCTCTGGTGGTCTATCAAAAGCTGGATCAGCTGCTCGGAGAGGCTGCGGACGACGAGGAGATTGCCCCGCGCGAGCGAGCGAGCGGTTCCACGGCTGCACCGCGTACGATTCTTGTGCTGCACAACTCCGGGCAGATTCTTTATCACAGTAATGCCGCCATACATTATCAACCCGTCGCGAGCGCCATTCCCGGTTTCAAGCCTGTGGCCGACGCGATGATGAGAGGCGAAAGCGGCGAGCAAGCTTACGAGGCTGCGGACGGAGACCGCTGGCTGGTCTCTTATCGCCCGCTGGGAGCGCTGGACCTATCTGTCGCAGCGGCTCAGGATTACACGAAAGCTGCTGGCGATGTGCGCAGCACATTCCTCTTAAGCGTGGCGCTTTCAGTAATCTCTGGCTTGCTGCTCGCCGTCGTGCTGACGATGATAGTGCGCAGAACCGCTCGAAGCCTTGAGCACGTGACAGAAGGCGCTGTGGCGATTGCTAAGGGCGACCTGGATCAGCGTATAGAAGTGCGTTCGGACGACGAGACGCGCCTTCTGGCCGACAGCGTTAACTTGATGACGGATAAATTGCGCGAAAAGATTGCGCACGAAGCGGAGACGCGCCAGTTCGAATCCTTCATGCGAATCTCAGCCATGCTCACGCACGATCTCAAAAACGCAATCGCATCGCTCTCGCTGCTGGTCTCAAACATGGAGCGGCAGTTTCACCGCGAGGAGTTCAGGGTGGACGCTATGAACTCGGTCAAGGCTGCGACAGACAAATTGCGCGCGATAGTCTCGAAGCTGAGCGATCCTGTGGAAACCTTAAGCGGCGAACACAAGCGACCTCGCCCGACAGACCTTGTGCCGATGATGCGCCGCGTGCTGGCTTCGACAGCCGACGCTGCGCGCGCTCTTCACGAAATCGAGACGCGACTGCCCCCGTCGCTCGTCGCCGCCGTGGACGCAGACCGCATGGAGAAGATCATGGAAAATCTTGTCATCAACGCGCTCGAAGCAATGGGCGCGCAGCGTGGCAAGCTCACCATAGAGGCTGGCAACGAGGATGAGCAGCAGGTATATTTTAGCGTCACGGACACCGGGACGGGCATGACGGAAGAGTTTCAGCGCACGCGCCTCTTCCACCCTTTCGCAACGACCAAGCGTCACGGCGTAGGACTTGGCCTTTACACCTGCCGCGAGATAGTGCGCGCCCACGGCGGTCGAATCGAGGTCGAATCAAAGAAAGGGTCTGGCACTACTTTCCGCATCGTGTTACCATCCGAACAGATCGCAATGAGCAAAGGGCGGAAATCCCTCGTCCGGTAATTTAAGCGAGTCGCGGTCGTCCTCCTGAAGTTTCAGCCCAGACATCAAGAATTTTCTCGCGGGCTTGTAGCCCTGAAGAGTTCTCTCACATTTGTTTCCGAGGAGCGTCGCTTTTGCTACGTGTGCGCGTGCGTGGAGCCTAGAAACTTATGAGTGAGCGGCAAGAGAAAAAAGCCACTGTACTTGTGATTGACGACGACGCGGGCGTGCGACGCGGACTCTACTGGGCGCTGGGCGAACTGTACCGCGTGCTGGAAGCCGGGACGCGCGCCGAAGCAGTCGAAATCTTACAGCGCGAGCGCGTTGATGTTGTGCTGAGCGACCTGAGACTTCCGCCCATGCTCGATGAGATTTCCGAGGGGCTTGCAGTGGTCGAAGCGGCGCGCTCTCAACGCCCGCCCGTTCCCGTTATAGTCGTCACCGCCAGCGAGTCGAAGCAGGCCGCACTGGAAGCTGTAAGGCGCGGCGCTTACGGCTTTTTTGAAAAACCTTTCAACCCGGAAGAGATTCTTCACCTGGTACACCAGGCCGCGCGTCTTCGCGCCCTTGAAGAGGAGAACCTGCGTCTGCGCAAACTTGTCAGCGCTGATACAGGCTTCAGCCATCTGCTTGGCTCAAGTGTGGCGCTTGAGAAGATTCTTAAACAGGCGCGAGCGGTGGCTGCAACCACCGCAACTGTTTTGATAGCGGGCGAGAACGGCACCGGCAAGGAGATGCTGGCGCACGCTATTCACGAAGAGAGCACGCGCGCCACAGGCCCGTTTGTCGCCGTCAGTTGCGCTGCGCTTCCCGAAACACTTATCGAGTCGGAGTTATTTGGTCACGAGAAGGGCGCGTTTACCAACGCGACACAGATGCGCAAAGGTCGCTTTGAGTTAGCAGACGGCGGCACACTCTTTCTGGACGAGATAAGTGAATTGACTGCGGCGGTGCAGGTGAAACTCCTTCGCGTTCTACAGGAGCGAGCATTCGAGCGCGTAGGCGGCACGAAGACAATCTCGGTTGATATACGCTTGATCGCCGCCTCGAACCGCGATCTGGAACAGGAGGTAGAAGCAGGGCGCTTCCGGCGCGATCTCTTCTACAGGCTCAACGTAGTGCCTCTCAACTTACCGCCGCTGCGAGAGCGGCAGGAAGATATCCCTCTTCTGATAGCGCATTTCGCCGCAAAGGCCGCCCACAAGCACGGGCGCAACACTCCTGAGCTTGAACCTGCTTTGATTGAAGCGCTCGTAGAATACGATTGGCCGGGCAACGTGCGCGAACTTGAGAACCTTATAGAGCGGCTCGTAGTGCTGACTTCCGCTGAAATGCTCGGCCTGGAATTTCTGCCCGAAAAGATGCTGCGCACGCTCCCTGAAGCAACAAGTGACGAATCCAAACTGGACGGCGCAGTACAATCCTTAAAGCGCCGCATGATTACAAGCGTCCTACAGACGGAAGGCGGCAACAAAGTCGCAGCCGCGCGCCGCCTCGGCATCAGCCGCTCCTACCTGCACCGGCTCATCAACGAACTTAACATCTGAAAACAGATACTGGGTGCCGGGAAAAGCATTTGACTAACATCCAGCACTCAGCATCTGAAATCTGCCTATCCTAGTTCTCATTAGTGAACAGATGGCGAGCCGTAGTGTCTTAAAGAGTGAACACCGGAAAGCTCTTGAAAGATAAGCGACCGCAATTTTGTTAAGAAATATCGTATTTATCCGGTGGCCTGAAACAACGGTACGTGCGTTGCAGGCGCTTCGGTAGAGTGAAAAGTGATCGGGAGGAATCAAGATGAAGCTTAAAGTCTTGATTGTGGACGACGACGACGCTATCACGCAGCAGCTATTTTGGACTTTATGCGATGAGTTCGAAGTGTTGACGGCCAAAGACCTGCCCTCAGCCGTGCGCAGGGCTACAGTTTACGAGCCGCAGCTTTCGATTCTCGATCTGCACCTGCCACCGACGTTAGATTCGCCTTCGGCTGGCCTGCTCGTGCTCGATTACATAAAGGGTCGCTACCCTGAGTCGAAGGTACTGGTCGTCAGTTCGGACGCAGACGAAGAGACGCGAAAAGCTTGTGCGGCGAAAGGCGCGAACTGTTTTCTTGAAAAGCCGTTCGATATAGAAACCCTGCTCGCCGCGATTCATCGCATCGCGCCCGAAGCTGAGTTGAGTGCGTTCTGAGCAAAGCAATAGTTTCAGTCGTGTGACAGCGTAAAGTTTGCGCTGCGCATTATCCAAAGAGTTTGAAAAGAATTTCATTCGAGCTTGCGGGAACGTGACCCGCCAAAGAAGCGAACCCAAAACGCTCTTTGCCAAAAAGTTTCGGCGTCTCGCCCCCTTTGAGAGGCCGTTTAAGCGCGCCGCGCAAGTGGTATCCCCTCCCACTCGCGGAGCCATGAAGCCCCTGCTACCTAAACTGACTCGCGCCCAGAGTCGCAGGGGCTTCAACTTTTGCGTGAATAGTGAATCGTAAATCGTGAATAGATTAAAGGCATAAAGCTTATGAGACCTCACGAGAAGCTTGATGTTTGGAAAAGGGCTGTGGATTTCGTTGTCGTGGTTTATAAAGCGACGGAAATGTTTCCTAAAGAAGAGAAATTCGGCCTAACTTCTCAGATTAGACGTGCGGCTGTTTCCATTCCTGCAAATATTGCCGAAGGAGCAGCGCGATCTTCAGCAAAAGAATTCATCTATTTCCTGTCGAACGCACAAGGCTCAGCCAGCGAGTTGGCAACTGAAATGCTTATCGCGCAACGTCTTGGTTATCTCACTGAAGATTATTATTCGAGATTATCCACTGCTCTTGACGACATAAGCCGAATGGTTAGCGGTTTATCACAGCATCTGAAGCGCAAGAACGGTTAGCACCACCATTCACGATTCACGGCTTTTCTCCTGTCGCCTATCACCGCTTTTCCGTATAATAGCCGCATGAAGTTTCTTCATCTGGCGGACGTTCATCTGGGCTGCCGCAGGTACAATCTGGAGGAGCGTACGAAAGATTTTTTTCGGGCGTGGAATGATGTGATTCGTAATCACGCAATTGCGAATCGCGTTGATTTCATACTCGTGGCCGGGGACTTCTTCGACCGTAGGAACGTAGAGCCGCAGGCTATGAACCACGCGATTGCTGGTCTGGAGCAGTTGAAAGAGGCTGGCATCCCGGTCGTCACAATCGAGGGCAATCACGATCAGCGCGGGGCGACTTCCGATTTCAGTTGGCTGCGCTCGCTCTCGCAGTGGGGCTTTATTAAACTGCTGGAGCCTGGGCGAGACGAAGAAGGTCACATAGAGCTTGTGCCGTGGAACGAAGAGGAGCGCGCAGGCTCTTACATTGACATCGCCGACGCGCGCATCTTCGGCTCGAACTGGTACGGGACGAGCGCTACCGCCGCTATTCCCGTTCTCGCGGATGCGCTCAGGCGTTCAATCAGCGATGGGCGCTTCAACATTCTGATGCTGCACACCGACGTTGAAGGCCACACGATACGTCCAATGATTCCGGCGCTGCCGCTAGCGAAACTGAATGAACTGAAACAGCTGGTCCATTACGTCGCGCTCGGCCACACGCATAAGAATTTTTCATTGGACAACTGGGCATTCAATCCGGGTTCGCTCGAACCGACTTCGATTGACGAATACAGGGAGGAGCGCGGCGCTTACCTCGTCGAAGTTGACGAACATCGCAACATCAAAGCCGAGCACATACGCGATTACATTCAACGGCCATTCCAGCGTTTATCGTTTGACGTTTCGGGCGCGCGAGATGCGGACGAAGTATTCGACGGCGTGTTGGAAAAAGTTAAGCAGGAAGGGCGCGTGCATAAATCTGAATCTGATGAGCCTGCGCCGATTATAGAGATAACTTTGCGCGGCCATCTGGGATTTAAGAACTCGCTTCTGAACATGAATCGCATGCGTGAAGAGGCGCAAGGATTGACGGGCGCGCTACATGTGATGATTCGCAACCAGAGCGTGCCCGTAGAGTACGCCGTAGCGGCGGGCATGGACGTGAACGCGCCGCGCGAAGAGCGCGAGATGCGAATCATTGAAGACCTGATAGCGCGCGACAATCGCTACAAATCGCGCGCCCACGAATTCGCACGGCTCGTAGTCAAGGCAAAGCAGCAGGCGCTCGGCGATGAAGAGCCGGAAAAAATTCTCGAACTAATCTCTCAAACGCTCGAAGGACAAGCCGTAGGCGAGACTGCGGAAACGGCAGGCGACCGGAAGCCTGACGACGACCAGCAATCCCCGACAGCCGCCGCGCTCTCTGCAATCGAACGCAGCGCAGCAACAGCAGTGATGAGTGATAAGTGATGAGTGATAAGAGGCTAGCTCTTTCTCATCACTCATCACTCATCACTTATCACTCTCTTTAAATGACTGATGCTTACGAAAAAGTGCGCGGCATGCGCGAGTTGCCGCTGTTCCCGCTTAACGTGGTGCTGTTTCCGGGCATGCCCATGCCGTTGCACATATTCGAGATGCGCTACCAAAAGATGCTCGCGGATGTGCGCGCTGGCGCGAACCTCTTCGGCCTCTCCTGTTTCGATGCCGAAAACGCTCAGACCGAGATTCCGCCTGCGGGTCATGTGGGTTGCGTCGCTGAAGTTGCAGAAGCGCAGACGCTTCCAGACGGGCGCTCGAACATACTGACTATAGGCTTGATACGTTATCGCGTCGAAGGATATGTCGAGAGCGGCGAGCCTTATCTTGTTGCGCGTGTCTCCTATTTTGAGGACGAAGAGGAGGACGAGGAGTTTCTACGGGGGCGCTCGCAGGACGTGGCGCAGATGTTCATGCGAATAGCGCGCGCCGTCCGAACAATTAACGACGAGCGCGCAGACCTGCCCGACATATCCGACACTGAGCCTGAACGCCTCTCGTTTCTCGTCGCCGCTGCGATTGAAGTTGATTTGGAAGTCAAGCAGGAGTTGCTTGAATTGCGCTCGACCTCGGAGCGGCTTGATCGCCTGCGCGACCTGCTGGCGCGAGTCATCTCATCTTATGAAGAGCGCGCCAGACTTCACGGGATAGCAAAGGGCAACGGTCACGGCGGGAAGAAGATTGACCTCAACTCATGAGTGAGCAGCAGATTTCAGACTTACAAAGCGAAACAATTGATGAGCGCATACGGGTGCGCGTGCTCTTCTTCGGCGCAGCGCGCGACGTTGCAGGCCACGATGAAATCTCTATAGAGCTTCGCGCGCCCGCGACCGCCACGAGCGCATTCCAGCAGATTCTCTCTCATTATCCGTCTTTGCGCCGCTTTGGTCGTTCGCTCCTCTTCGCAGTCAATCAAGAGTACGCGCGTGAGGACGCGCCCGTGCAATCGGGCGACGAGCTTGCGGTATTTCCGCCCGTGAGCGGCGGAGCGGAAAAAGGTGGCGCGGCGGAGCGGGCGTGCGACGATGCGGCGAAAGATTTTTTTGAGCTTACAACCGAGCCGATTGATGTTGGCTCGGTTGCGCGAAGAATTGTTCCGACGGAATGCGGCGCGACCGTCACGCTCGACGGCTACGTGCGCGAGTGGACTCGCGGGCGACGCACGCTCTATCTCATCTACGAAGCCTATCCGCCGATGGCGCTCAAAGAGATGCAGCATCTGGGGCGCGAGGCGCACGCGCAATTCGACATCGCGCACATGGGCATCGTCCACCGCACAGGACGTTTGGAGATAGGCGAAACCAGCGTTGTGATTTGTGTGAGCGCACCGCACCGCCGCGCAGCCTTTGAAGCCTGCGAGTGGGCTATACGCGAACTCAAGCGCACCGTGCCAATCTGGAAGAAAGAGTTTTACGAAGGCGGCGAAGTCTGGATTGAAGGCGACCGGACGACCGGGATTTGATTATAGCTTTAAGATTACGAGAAAAGAGTAGAGCGAATTTCAATTGAGTGTATAGAAAGTAAGATTCACCACCGAAGGCACAAAGAACACTGAGGATTCACAGAGAAGAACCAACTATTTGAGATTTGGAATCCTCTGTGCAATCTCCGTGCTCTTCGGTGTCTCTGTAGTGAACTGCCCCACTTCTTACTCTCAACTTAAATTCGCTCTAAACTACACGATGAAGTCTCTCTTTCCTTCTTGTTTAGTGTGAAGCGCGTGGATAAAGTCTTTTCTATCTGCTTATCTCTAACTCACGTTATTTAATCTCCACAGGTTTGCGCCCAAACTGTTCGAGGAGCGGAGCGATAGCATCTATCACCTTCGCGTGGGCTGCTCCGTTGGTGGCAACGATGCCGTTGCGGTTCTGTATGTCTAGCGAGTTGTAACGAAAAGGCTGGTCGAAGAGGTCTGTCATTCGGCCTCCGGCTTCCGTAAGAATGATTTCCGGCGCGCACGTATCCCACTGTTTCGAGCGCGAGCTGAGGTGAACATAAAGGTCGCATTGCTGCTCTATGATGAGGCCGACTTTGACGCCGACCGAGCCGCGCCGCACCTCGTCTTTGACTCCGAGCTTTTCTACAACCATATCCAGGCGAGCGCTTCTGTGCGTGCGACTCGCGGCCATACGCATCTGGGTTAAAATGTTTCGACCTGAAACCAGCGCCCGCATCCTGTCCAGGCCGGGTCTCTCTATCCATGAACCGCTCCCGCGCGCAGCCCAGAAGAGCGTGTCCGCAAGCGGTTGATAGACGACACCCAACCGGCTCTCACCTTCAACAGCCAGACCAATCTGAACTGCGAAATCTCCGTTGCGATCAATGAAGCCCGTTGTGCCGTCCAACGGATCAATTATCCATACGCGCCGCTTTTGCAAACGCGCTTTCGTGTCTATGGATTCTTCCGCAAGTATGCCGTCGTCTGGAAATTCGCGTGCGAGCCGGTGAACGATCAATTCATTGGCCGCGCGGTCTGCTTCCGTCACAGGCTCGATTGAGTCTGCGCTCTTTTTCTGCTCGACGCGAATAGGCTTGTCGTAAAATTTCAGAATCTCCGCGCCAGCCTCGCGCGCAAGCGTACTCGCCGCTCTCAATTCGCGCTCGTATGATTCGCCCTGTGTTCCCTGTGTAACCATTTTTCATTCAAACATCTGAAATTTCAGATGCGAGATTTAGAATCAGAATGTTTCTGTTTCACTCTGCTCCTTTCTGACCTCGCGCGCAGCGTCACGAATAATCTTCAGCGTCAAATCAATGTCCGCGCGCGTTGTGCGAAAGTTTGTTATGCATGCGCGCAGGGCGAAGCGGCCTAGAAGTGTTGCGTTGGACAGGTAAGCCAGACCGCCGCGCTGTATGGCGTGCATGATGCGCGCGTTCAATTCGTCCAGCTTACCGTTGAGAGCAGCGCGCTCTTCATCGCTCGCCGCTTGAAGTTTTGCCGGGAATTCGACCGGCACGTAACGAAAGCAGCAGATGCTAAGCTCGGTAGGCGCAAGCAGCTCGAAATCTTCCGCCGCCTCGATTTGCTCCGCGAAGTATTGCGCCATTGCACAGTCGTCGCTGATTGCCTCGGCCACTTTACGCGAGCCGTAGTAGCGAAGCATCAGCCAGATTTTCAACGCGCGAAAACGGCGCGAAAGCTCCACACCGTAGTCCCAGAAGGCGAAAGACTCCTCGTCCTTTTCTTCGTAAACTTTTATGTAGTCCGCCGCGTGCTGAGTCCACGCCGAGCGCACTTTCTCCGCATTGCGAAAGAGCAGGCAGCCGCAATCAACAGGGGCGTAAAGCCATTTGTGCGGGTCAAGCGAAACAGAGTCTGCGCGCTCCATGCCACGAAAGAGCGTGCGTTTAGTTTGGGCCAATGCGCCCAGAGCGCCGTAAGCTCCGTCAACATGAAACCACAGGCCGCGCTCCTTTGCGAATCGCCCGACATCTGCGAGCGGGTCAATTGCGCCCGTGTTGACTGTGCCCGCGTTCGCAACCACGCAGAAGGGCACGAACCCTTCGCGCTCGTCCGCTTCCACACGCTCGCGCAAAGCGCGCATGTCCATCTTGAATCGTTCGTCCGACCCTATGGTTCGCACATGCTCGCGTCCCAGCCCCAGTATGTCCGCCGCTTTCGGAATCGAAAAATGAACCTGATCGGAAGCGTAAACGGTCATGGGCGCGCCCGTGTTCCACAAGCCAAATTGTGAAACCTCTTCGGAAGATTTCACGCGATGCGCGACATAAAGAGCGTTAAGGTTCGCAAGAGAGCCGCCGCTGGTCAGAAGCCCGTGAGCGTTTTCGTCATAGCCTATGAGCGAGCCTAGCCAGCGCACTACCTGCCGCTCTATCATCGTCGCCGCGGGCGCAGAGCGCCATGAAGTCACGTTCTGGTTGAGCGCAGAAGCTATAAGGTCTGCGTAAGCCCCTACGGGAGTCGAAGGCGAAGCCACGTAGCCCCAGAATCGCGGGTGGCCGTTGTGACGGCTCTTCTCTACTATCCGACGGCAATCTTCCATCAGCTTCTCAACCGGCTCGCCCTCGCTTGAGAGTTTTTTCGTGAAAAGGTTGGAAAGCTCTTCCGCGTCTGTATCAGGGAAGACCGGAAGCGAAGCCACGCGCGCGAAGTAATCTTCAACGATCTCCGTAGCGCTCTCGGAGATGGCGCGAAGCTCGTCCGGCGAGATGTCCAGCGACGACGAGCGCGCCGCCTGTTTCGCCTCAGCCTCTTTGTCATGTGAATCTGTCATCTCGATTTGAAAGACAAAACTATCACATCGCAGTCTTCCTTGCTAAATCCTCTTGCGGCGCGGGCGCGCGGGCGCGTATAGTTGCGGCTCACAACTCAGACGATTCAGCCAAGCTTTCTCCTTAAGAGAATGGGAAAGATGAAAATAAGAAAATTTCTCATCACGCTGCCCCTGCTCGCAGCTATCTTCTCTTCGTTCTATACGGCTCACACTGCCGTGCAGCAGCCTGTGCCCAAACTTATTCTGATTCGTGCGGGGCGTCTACTGGACGTGCGCGCAGGGCGCATTCTTACTGACC
>DATHJK010000074.1:0-3494 GCA_035316225.1 Pyrinomonadaceae bacterium | reverse complement strand
CGCGAGACATTGCGAGCAGCAGGCGTTCAACGGGTCTGTAAACTAGCTGGCGGAAAAGAAGGTATGTTCCGAGCGTGATGAGTATGACGGCGGCGAGCGCGGCCATGATAGCAGTGCGCTCGAAACGCACTGCTATGAGCGGAGCGTCGTCCAGCCGCTCTACCAGTTCGACCGCGCCGCTGCGACGCTGCTCTCCTCCGGTCTGCTCTGTGATGGGGGCGAACACGCGGTAGAGCGAGGCGTTGGCATTCGCCGCCAGTTGTCGCGTTATGGCTGATTGAAGACCGCTGCGAAGCGCTGCGATAGTCTCGTCTGGAATCTCTTCGGCAGGATCGTTCCCTGCGGCAGCAGCCGTCTCGACGTATTTCCCGCCGACGCGCTCCCATACGCGAACGGCCACGATGCTGGGACGAGAGCCGCGAACTATGGTAGCTGCGCGCGCGAGCATCTGCGGGTCTCTAGGCTCAGGCATATGACTGATCTGCTCGGCCAGATTTATCGCCTGAAGCTCTGCGCGCGCGCGCTGCTCTTCATTCACAATCTCCGCAACGCGCGGGACGACCAGCGCCAGCAAGATAGCCAGCACAGTCACAGTGATAGCCGAAGCTAGCACAGTCGTCTTCGTGTGCAATTTCAGAGGGCGCACGGTGTAAGGGATGAGGGCGGAGGGATGATGAAAGGGATGAGGGCGGAGGGATGAGGGATGAATAAGAATGAGTGAATACGTCAATACGCAATTGGCTCAACCCATTTCATCCCTCATCCTTCATCCCTCATCCTTCATCCCTCATCCCTCATCCTTCATCCCTTCTTTGTGGCATTCGCGTGCGAACCGCCAAAATGCCACAGTGCGAATTTGCTGCTTACTACTGGTTGCAGCGACTTAAGAGCGGCATAACCCTTGCTCATGCAAACGCAGAGCCGCGTCGCAGATGACTTGAAGTTCCTGAAAGTTCAGCGGCACGGCGCGCGTGAAGTTGGAAAGGTCGCAAATGATTTTCGCTCTCATCATCATTGCAGCGCTCGCTGTCGCAGGTGTGGTGCTCTACCTTGAGCACAGGGGCGATCCGCAGACGCTTGAGCGAGAATACGATTCGAGGCCGCGCGTCAAAGACAAGCCCCGCCGCAATTAATCTCTTAAAGATTATTTCAAACATCAACGCTGCCTTGCAGCGCGCTTCTCGCTGGCTATTGCAGGGGCTGCGGCAGTGGTCATTCCGCTTCCTATAGCAGCAGCATCGTCAGCCGGTACGGGCGTTTGCGCCCCGGCTTTTTCCTTGCCCGAAAGATCAGCCATAGCCACAACTACCAGAAGCGCAGTGACGCCCAGCGTCGAAAGAATGTATAGAACCTCTGTCTGCCCGAAATAGATAAGCGAGATGGTGAGGGCGGCAAGCGCCGCCACCCAGATAAGCGTTCTGGTGCGCCTGCGTTTGCGCGCTGCGACGGCTGAAGAAAGTCTTCGATTCATAATGTAATCACTCTCCGAAAATTCATAAAAATGACAAGCTGACAATTTATCATAACGTGAGGGTAGACGGCGAACCGGGCGGGCACGCTTTTCCGAGTCGCCTCTCAAGCTCGAAAAAGAAGAGGCTGGCCTGATCTCAAGCCAACCTCTTCATCATAAATTCTGCGCCAGAGACTTCGCCTTAATAGATGACGCGCAGCGGCACGGTCGCCCCTATACTCTGCATGGCTCCGGGCACTATCCCGCGAATCAATGTCTTCCAGATAGTGGACGGCGTGAATTCGTTCTCTCGCGGCACATTTACCACGTCGTAAGGCTGCAAATGAACGTCCGGCTGCTGACCTTTCTTGATCGCGTTGTAGTTGACTTTGATTACCTGAGGCTCTGCATCGCCCGGCTTCTGGCGGATGATTGTAACCCTGGACAGGTCGGAATTGGGGGCAGCCCCGCCGACCATACCCAGAGCGCGCGTCAACGTCCATTGCTCGCGCAGGTAAAGACCCTGCGGCGACACGACGTTGCCCGTGATGTAAACAGGCTCAGCCTCGATTGCTCGCACTATATCGCCGGGGCGTATCACTGGATTTGCCTCAGACCTACCGGCCAGAAGGTCTGCAACCTTGTAGTAATGAAGCTGCGCTGCTTCCACCACCTCGCCCGGCTCAGGGCACATCACTTCCTCCGTGTGAAGGACTTCAATTGTGCCGTTGGAACGCTCTGTGACGCCGCCAGCGAAAGCCAGAAGCTCGTTGAGATGCACGGAGCGCATCATTTGAAACCGCTGCGGAGCATAAACCGCTCCATGAACTATTGCAGGCGGTCGGCTGTTGTGTCCGGTGATGCGCACGCTCACCTGCGGGTTTCGCAAGTATCTGGAATACGCGGTGGAGATGGTCTTCTGCAATTCCTGCTCGGATTTGCAGCGCGCCGCTATGGGCGTGTCAATGAAGAAGATTCTAAGGTTACCGTCGCTGTCAACCTCGCCGTCCCAGTTGAAATCCGGCTGGCCGAACACACGCACGGACACAGTGTCGCCGGGGCCAAGCAAATAATTTCGTATGCCCTGAATGTCCACAGAAGAGGATGAAGAGACAGTGGCGGGCGGCGCGGGGGCTGCACCTTGCGCAGGAGCGGAAGTGCTCTGAGCGCGAAGCGCTATGCCAGCGCCCAGGATAACGAGTAGAAGAAAGAGCGACGTAATGACTTTCATTGCTTCATACCTCAAAAGCAGTTGCTGCTTGCGGCCAGTTCACGCGATTGATTCCGCATGATAAGATTCAACACCAGCCGTACAAGATGACTCGAAGCCTGAAAAGGCTGCCCACCGGCCTCTTAAAAATAGCGTTTTCCCCAAAAGACTCAAAGGCTAGGCAGGTTACGCTCTGGCCTCTTCGAGACCTGCTTCTTTCTTCGATGGCTGCCGTGTTTCGGCACCGTCCCCGGCACTGCAAAGCCAGTGAATAGCAGGTTGCAATGATCGCACAAAAGGTTATAGATACCAAACAGGCGCAGAAGCCACAGCGTTGGCTTGTAACCGCGCCGGATGCGCGAGCTTTTACATTTAGGACAGCGCTGGCTAATCATCGTGGGTTCACAGAGAGAGGTCGGGGATTCATCTTACTACATCCGATAAATATTTAGTATGCGGCTAAGTAGTGTCAGAGGTTGAAGATAAAAGCCAATATTCATCAGCTTGATGTTTTCAAACCAGCCTGCTACTGGCGGCTAGCTTCGCGCCGCGTCTTGTTCAGGGCGCGCTCCACTTCCGCTAAAGCGCCGGATGATCCCCTCATTACGGGGCGCAGGGCGAGAATGGTCAAGACTCCGGCACAGACCAGTCGTCTTCCGACTCTTTCCCTCTAGTAGACTCAGACTCTTTCACCGTCGAGATACGCGCTCGCAGCATCTCGATTTCACGCCCGATTCGCTCGGCTGTCACGGAGCGCACCTCTTCGTCCATATCTTCGCGTGAAAGATAGAAGAGCGCGTCGCGGTAGCGATCAATAGCGCGACTGTACTTTCC
>DATHJK010000073.1:0-14326 GCA_035316225.1 Pyrinomonadaceae bacterium | reverse complement strand
AAGCCTTGCCTGCGCCTCCGCATTGGCCCAAAGGAGCGAGCGTGCAAGAGGCGGCTCGCTCTCATGCAACGACGAAGGAATGTTCAGTGATAACGAGACTCACTGCGAAGTTAAAGAGCAGACTCTGCCTGCTACGGGGGGCACTGTAAGCGTGGACGGGCGCGAGAACGGCGGCGTGGCCGTGCGCGGCTGGGAGCGCAACGAGATTCTTGTTCGCTACCGCATTCAATCGCGAGCGCCTACGCAAGCCGAGGCCGACCAGCTTGCTTCTCAAATTCGTGTTGATACGGCTGGCGCGCAGATTCATGCAGATGGGCCAGAGCGTCACGACCATTACAACTGGGATGTCAGCTACGAAGTGTTCGTGCCCTACCAGTCGAATCTGGCGCTCGAAGCGCACAACGGCGGCATAGTCGTCGCGGACGTTCGCGGTCGCATTGACGTTCATACGACGAACGGCGGCGTAGTCCTGAAGCGTGTAGGTGGCTCGGTTCACGGCGGCACTACCAATGGCGGTTTGGTAGTTGATCTGGACGGCAGCAGATGGGACGGCGAGGGATTGGACGTTAAGACGAGTAACGGAGGCGTCGTACTCTCTGTGCCGGATAATTACTCTGCGTATCTTCAGACAGGGACGGTCAACGGCAATCTGGTGGTTAGCCCTTCCATCGCTCAGGTCGAGCGCCGTCAGAGAGAGCTTTCGACGAACATCGGTTCGGGTGGCGCGCCCGTTCGTATATTCACAACGAACGGCGGAGTCGTCATCAAGCAGAAGTCTGCGCAGTAAAAATTTTTCCGATTCGGTAGAACAAGCAGGGTTACTGTCTGTTAAGCGTGATCTTTTAAGTTTCATCGCGTGCAGCGCGCCGAAAAAGAGCGGCGCAGAGTCGAGCAAGGGCGACGCTGTGTTCAATTCAAATGGTAGGCTCCTATAACTTTTTTCGGTGCGCTGCACGCGATGAATTTTTTAGCCATATTCATCCAGACCGTATTTCAGTTGAGCGAAATGACTATTGAGATTCATCTACAGAGTGGCACATAGGTTAAGCGAAGAACTTCAAATTGCAAGGCTCAAACCTGAAATCAGAAATCTCAAATGTGAAATTTCAAATCTCGAATTTGCTCTAAATTCCCCTAAGCCTGCGGTTTTCCCCTTCCACCTTTCGCCTTTTTCCTTTAATCTTTCCCGGAAATGGACAAGTTCCGTATCTCAGGCGGCAACCCCTTGCGCGGTCGTGTCTCGATTAGCGGCGCGAAGAATTCTGCGCTGCCCTGCATGGCTGCGGCTCTGCTGACCTCGGAGACCGTGACGCTGCACAACATTCCTTACGTGCGCGACATCATCACGCAGCGCCGCCTTCTGGAAGACATAGGCTCGACCGTGCTCACGCCGGAACTGCGCACGCATAAGATTAGCGCAGATCACGTTGAGCTTTTTGAAGCTCCATATGAATTAGTAAAAACTATGAGAGCGAGCGTGCTCGCACTTGGCCCACTGCTCGCCCGCTTCGGCAAGGCGCGCGTCTCTCTTCCCGGAGGGTGCGCCATAGGCACGCGCCCGATTGATCTTCATCTGGCCGCTTTCCAGTATCTTGGCGCGGAAGTCGGACTGGAATCCGGCGACGTTGTTGCGCGCGCGCCTCGCAGCGGGAGATTGCGCGGCGCAGAGGTTCACTTCGACAAGGTGACTGTGACGGGCACTGAGAATTTGATGATGGCGGGCGCGCTGGCCGAAGGTAAGACCGTTATTCATAACGCTGCGTGCGAGCCTGAGATTGTGGATTTGGGCGAGCTTCTGAATAAGATGGGGGCGCGCGTGCGTGGCTGCGGCACGCCGACTATTACGATTGAAGGCGTAGAGGCTCTGGGTGGCGCTGAGCACACAATTATTCCTGATCGCATTGAGACGGGAACTTTTATGGTTGCGGCGGCGATCACCGGGGGCGAGCTTGAGATAAAGGATTGCCGACCGGAGCATTCTGCGATGGTGATTGCAAAGCTGCGCGAGGTCGGCGTAGAGATTGAAGAGGTGAACCAGAGCACGCTGCACGTTCGTTGTTGCGCGCAGGGGCTAAGGGCGCAGGACGTTGTGACGGAGCCACACCCGCACTTTCCGACAGACATGCAGGCGCAGTATATGGCTCTGATGACGCAGGCCGCCGGAGTCTCGCGCATCACGGAAACAATCTTCGAGAATCGCTTCATGCACGCTTCCGAAATGCAGCGCATGGGCGCGCGCATCTCCATAGAAGGGAACACAGCCGTTGTAGAAGGGCATACGCAATTGACCGGCGCGCGCGTTCAGGCTTCAGACCTGCGCGCATCCGCCTCGCTCGTACTCGCAGGTCTCGCTGCATGCGGCGAAACCATCATCGACCGCGTATACCACATAGATCGCGGCTATGAGCGGATAGAGAGAAAGCTGCGCGCCATTGGCGCAGACATAGAGCGCCTGAAAAGTTCCGTCACGGGGCCGCTTCGCGGCGCTGAGCAAGTTGAAGGAGTTGCTACGGGAGTAAATTGAAAGCGGTGGTAAGAGAAAGCAGGAGTCAGGAGTTAGAAGCCAGAAGGTAAAGCTCTTATCTACTGACTACTGTATTTTGGAATTCTGTCTCCTTCTTTTATCACCCATCACCTTCTTATCACTTATGGAAAACAATTGCCTCTTTTGCCAAATAGCGGCGGGCGAGATTCCCGCCGAAATTGTTTATAAAGACGAGCGCTCTGTCGCAGTCCGCGACACCAACCCGCAAGCGCCCACGCACGTGCTTGTCGTCCCACGCGAGCACATAGAATCGCTGGACGATGCGACGCAGAAAGATGAAGCGCTGCTTGGTCACCTGTTGAGGATTGCCGCGCGCGTGGCTAATGAACTGGGCCACTCCGAGAGCGGCTACCGCGCGGTCATCAATACTGGCGCGGGCGCAGGCCAATCAATCTTTCACCTGCACATTCACGTGCTCGGCGGGCGCGCGCTGTCATGGCCTCCCGGTTAATGCGACGCGGCTATAGAAGCGGATTAAAGGATAGATTGTAAATCCTTCTCTCTGGCCGGTTGCTCATACGCGAACTTTTCACTAAACTTCTCAAAAGCAGCTACTGAAAACTTTTGTGCCCTCGTAGCTCAATGGTTAGAGCAGCAGACTCAGTTCTTTGAAAGGTCTAATTGGATAAGCTACGTTCATCCATATGACCTTCAAAGATGGGTTGCAAGCGCGTCACACTCAGGTTCTGAGATTTTTCGGAACTCGTTTCAGGCGTGTCTGTAGAACTCGTCAAATTCGGGGAAGCCTAAGCCAGCGAAAGCGGCATGGTAATCCCGAACCAAGCCTCAAGCTTTTTTGAGGAAGGTCGAGAGACTAGACGGCGAGCGCGTAAAGCGAAGGTATAGTCCAGACCACAAACTTCTATATGAAGCGCGGCGAAAGCCGTAGTGGCATGCATAATCTGTTGGTTCCCCGTTCGAGTCGGGGCGAGGGCACATCATCTATTTTTCTACGCTCATTGACCTGTACTAATTCCTCTGTGATTAAAATCGCTTTCCCAAAAGCGTGCTCGTTTCTGCTCCTCTTCGCGCTTCATCTCTCCTTATTCGCTCAAACAAGAAATTATCAGCCATCAAACCGAATCGCCATCACGCACGTCACTGTGATTGACGCGACGGGCGCGGCGGCGCAAGCGGACATGACTGTCGTGGTGACGGGCGACCGAATCACGGCTGTGGGGAGAAGCGCGAGCGTGAAAGTGCCGCGAGGCGCGATGGTTGTTGACGGAACTGGAAAGTTTTTGATACCGGGGCTGTGGGACATGCACGTTCACACGGCGTCGAGCGCGTTAACTAAAAACCCTAAAATTTTCTTTCCGCTCTTTCTGGCGAACGGCATCACGGGCGTGCGCGACATGGGCGGCGACCTTCAATTGCTTCAGCAGTGGCGCGCATCCATAGCGCGGGGCGAGATGATTGGCCCATACATAGTCGCCGCAGGGCCTATGCTTGATGGGCCAATCGGGCCAAGCTCGCTCTCGATCACGAACGAGAGCGAGGCGCGCGAGGCCGTAGTGAAATTAAAGCAGCAGGGCGCTGATTTCATAAAGGTTCAGGAGCTATTGCCGCGCGTGGCCTACTTTGCAGTAGCGGACGAGGCGCGCCGTCAGGGCATGACGTTCGTAGGCCATGTCCCCGAATCAATCTCTGCGCAGGAGGCTTCAGACGCGGGGCAGCGCTCAATAGAGCACCTGACAGGAATACTGCGCTCGTCATCGAGTGAAGAAGATTTGCTGGAACCGGGCTGGCGCGGAATCAAGCATCTGCTGGACACATTCGACGAGCAGAAAGCACGCTCTCTCTTCGCTCGCTTTGTGAAGAACAGGACGTGGCAGTGTCCTACGCTTGTCTGGGAGCGCGGCTACTTCTATCTTGACCGGAACGGTTTTACGAACGACTCGCGTCTGAAATATATTCCGCATAGCTGGCAGGAGGTCATCTGGGGCAATTTCGCGCGCGAGCAGTTGCGCAATCGCACGGATGATGACGCCCGGCAGGGTCGCCGCCGTTTTCAACTGGAGATGCAGGTTGTCAGAGAGATGCGTCGCGCGGGCGTAGAATTCCTCGCCGGAACGGACACGCCCGCGCCCGGCATCTTCCCTGGCTTCAGCTTGCACGACGAGTTGGCGCTGCTGGTGGAATCCGGTTTGACGCCTATGGAGGCTTTGCAGGCCGCGACGCGCAACGCCGCGAAGTTTCTAGGTCTGCTCTCTACGCGAGGCACAGTTGAGCGCGGCAAGGTCGCAGACATGGTTCTGCTCGAAGCCAACCCGCTCGAAGACATTCGCAACACTCGAAGGATAGAGGCTGTGGTTGTGGGCGGAAGACTTTTGGCTAAATCCGATTTGCAAGCGATGCTCGCGGGAGTTGAAGAAGAGGCTGCGAGACAGAGATGATAAAGTCTGAAGACGAAAGCGAGGACGAAGTGGCTGAAAGAGATTTGATTCGCATAGGCATAATCGGCGCAGGCTTTGCGCGCTCCACACAGATTCCGGGATTTCGCGCGTGCGAGGGCGCGCGGATAGTTTGCATAGCGAGCGCGCACCGCGAACATGCCGAGAGCGTTGCGCGTGAGTTCGACATCCCGAACGTAGCAGATGACTGGCGCGAGCTTGTCAGCCGCGACGATGTTGATCTGGTCAGCATCGTCACGCCGCCCGTGACGCACGTAGAGATGACGCTGGCCGCGCTTGCTAACGGCAAAGCTGTCTTGTGCGAGAAGCCTATGGCAATGAACGCAGGGGAAGCTGAACAGATGCTGCGAAGCGCACAAAGTGAAGGCGCGCTCAATCTGATTGACCACGAACTGCGTTTTCTCGCCGGTAGACAAAGAATGCGTGATGGCTTGCGTCAAGGCGAGATAGGTGAGGTTCGTCATGCGAAGTTTCTCTTCCGCGCAGACTCACGCGCAGACGTATCGCGCCCGTGGAACTGGTGGTCTGACGAAACGCAGGGCGGCGGAATTTTAGGTGCGATAGGCTCGCACGCAGTTGACTCTTTCCGCTGGCTGCTTGGCGCGGAAATTTCCGGCGTCTCAGGCTCGCTCGCAACCCATGTCACAGAAAGGCCGGAGGCAAAAACGGGCGAGATGCGTAAAGTAACCAGCGATGACGAAGCGCTGCTGATTCTTCGTTTCCGCGATGGCGAATTGACGCGAGGCGCGACCGCAACCGTTTCCATGTCAATGATAGAGCAGGGGCGCGCAGAGCATCGCGTGGAAATCTTCGGGACGCGCGGGGCGCTCGCCATAGAAGACAGCGGGCAACTCTGGCGCGCGGAAACGGGAAGCGGAGAGTGGAAGCGCGTGGAAACCGAGCGCGGGCCGCTGGCGGAAGGGATGCGCGACAGCGGCTGGGCGCGCGGCTTCACAAGTTTTGCGCCGCGCATCGTCGCTGCTATGCGCGAGGGGCGCAACACGGTCGAGGGCGCGGCCACTTTTGAAGACGGCTACCGCACGCAACTAGTGTTAGACGCTGCGCGCCGCTCGCACGAAGCAGGATGTTGGACAGAAGTTACACCGTCTTGACTTGATATGAACTAAAGGTAGTTTGTCAGATAGAAGTAGAGAGTGATTGAAGAAGAATTAAACGCAGAGGCGAAGAGTCTTGAGCAAAGAACAAGCAGAGAATTTCAGACCTAAAATCTTTAATTTTAAATTCAAAATTAAATTCTCTGCGCACTCTGCGGTTAATCCTAACCCCCTCAGCCCTTAACTCACAGCCAAAAAGGTCGCACGCTATCCAACCGCTCATTCCGACCATTGAAACTCTTTTTCGACTGTTCAGAGCATTTCCGTTTCCTTAACCGCCGCGTTCGCTGACAATCTACGACTAGAGGAACGAACCAGCAACAGCAATCGTTCCGGGAGGAATATATATGAAGTCAGATTGTCGGCGAAGTGTCCCCAATTTCAGCGCGCGTTTCGCGCTTTACCTGATGCTCGCAGCCCTGTTGCTGTCCGTGCCGTGCGCTGCGTCGGCGCAAACTCAGCCGGACATCAGGACGCTGCTCGAAACCGGGCAGAGACAGATGGAAGCGGCGCGCACATCCAACACGGAAGAGGCTTACGCGCAATCCGAAGCTACTTTCACACAAGCGGTCAATCTAAATCCGCGAAGCGCACAGGCACTGCTTTATCGCGGGCTGGCTCGTTTGGAGCACGCGGGCTTCGCCGCGCGTCAGAGCAACTTCAACGCCTCGACTGAACTCACCACGCAAGGCACAGCAGATATGGATGCGGCGGTGGCTCTCAGCCCCGATGATTTACAGGTGCGCGCCCTGCGCGGGCTTAGCTATGCTCAGTTCCCAGCCTTTATGGGCAAAGGCGCGCCGGCGCGCGAAGATTTAGAGCGGGTGGTGCATCACCAGAATTTCGCAGCTCAGAGCGGAAGTTTTCGTGCGCGCGTCTTTTATCAACTCGGTCGCGTTTACGCTGCGGCGGGAAGACCTGAGCAGGCGGCTGAAAGCTGGCGCGCTGCTGTGGCGGCAGACGCGCAGAGCCGCGACGGTCAGGCGGCGCAGGAGGAGTTAAGAAAGCTCGCGCTGCCTTCCGCGGCCACGGACTCTTCGGGACGAACTATGCCGGATCGTTTTCCGCAGATAGGGGTGACGGCTGGGCCAATCATGGTCGCGGCCACCGTGACGTTCCCTCGACAAGCGGGCGGTTGGGAGCGCGCCACACTCCCCGATTCGATGCGTGCTTTCCTAGAACAGCTTCAACGCCAGCCCGGCCTGCTGGGAGTTCATCTGCTTTCGAGCATTGATCATCCCGGCATGCTGGTCATACTGACATGGTGGGAGAATAAGAAGGCGCTCAACAACTGGTTCTACAGCGACACGCATCAGGGCATCATCAAACGCTACTACGGCGCGCAGAACAATGCGCAGCCGGGTGGTACGACTCAATCCAACGCAAGCATGGCCGCGTCCTCGCAGGTGGGTATAGAGTTGTTTATACAGCTTCCGGGCGGGATGCAATTCGGCGGCGGACTAATGCCGCCAGCACGCATAAGATAATCGCTGGTCATCAGAATTTTTCAGTTGGAGGAAAGAAAATTTTTCGTGGAGCAGAAGGAGACGAAAACTAATTCTCATCAGCGTGCGCGCCTTTGGCGGCGTCTGCTGCGATGGCTGAATCCGTCGCGCGACGGAGAAAGGCCGCGACTCGCCAGCATCGCGCGCAGCCTTGCGGTCGCAGCCTTGTTGGGCGCGCTCGCCGGGCCGATCATCTCGCTCGTCATCGTCTGGCTCGGCGGCGGCGCGGCTTCGCCAGTCCTTCCAGCCTTAAAACTTTCGCGCTTCATCCTGAGAGCGTGCGCGATGGGCGCGATCTTCAGTTCCTCGTTTTTCCTCACCTGCGGGCTGACTGCCGTTTACGTGCGCCCGCTAATAAAAGATTACCCGCGAGGAATCGCTCGTACTTTGTTCGCGTTGACGATGGGGAGCGGCGGCGCGCTTGGGTTCGCGCTCGCCGCTTATGCGTCAGCCCTTTTGCTGGAAGGCTCAGTCGCTTCTTCTTACGTTTCCCGAATCATAGTGGCTGACGCTCTCGTTGCGGCGTTGCTTAGTCTTGTCATCGGCGCGTTTCAAAAGCTTCGTGCGGATGTCAGACGTGCCGAGCAGATTATTAATCAAAAAGCTCTGCGCGAGCGTAGTCTTGAAGCGCTGGCGGCGAGAGCGCAAGCCCACGCGCTGCGCTCTCAGATCAACCCGCATTTTCTCTTCAACACGCTGAACACTCTGTCTGCTCTAATTACCATTGACCCTGCGGCGGCGCGCGAGATGGTCGAGCACCTCGCTGAAGTTTTTCGTTACACGCTCTCCAGTTCGCGCGCTGATCTTGTCCCTCTGGCGGACGAGCTTGCTTTAGTCGAGAATTATCTCCGGCTTGAAAAGGCGCGGCTGCGCGACCGTCTCTCGCTTGACCTTGAAATACCGGGCGAGTTAAATGGCGTCGTGTTGCCCGGACTCTCTTTGCAGCCGATTGTCGAAAACGCAATACGACATGGTGTTGCGCGAAGACTTCGCTGCGGCGCTTTACAGATCAAGGTGGAGCGGCGCGATTCCGTGTGCCGCATCACTGTGCGCAACCAGCGCGAGCCGGAGACGGATGCGCCTGACTTGAGCGACCGGCAACTATTTCGGGAAGGGCACGCGCTCTCGAATGTGCGCGAGCGCATGGCGCTCATCTACGGCGACCGATTCACGTTGCGCATTGAACTGGAAAGCGACGAATGGGTGCGCGCGCTGCTTGTCTTCCCTGCCCAGGCTCTGAAAGAAGATGATTAAGACTATAGTCGCCGATGATGAAGAGATAGCACGCCTGCATCTCACGCGCCTGCTCGAACCGCACAAAGACATTCAGGTCATCGCACAGGCCGCCAACGGTCTGGAAGCCCTCGAACTTGTGGAAGAGATGCGCCCGCGCCTGGTCTTTCTTGATGTGGAGATGCCCGGACTCAACGGCTTTGAAGTCGTCAGCAATCTGACCTATCTGCCCTTGATTGTCTTCGCCACTGCTTACGACGCATACGCCGTGCGCGCATTCGAGGCGAACGCTGCCGACTATCTCCTGAAGCCCATCAACGAAGAGCGCGTGCGGCAATCGCTCGCGCGAGTTAGAGCGCACCTTAATCAAGACCGCGACCATTACAGGGAATCTCTTGAGCAACTGCTTGCCGGGATGCGGCAGGAGCGCGACACTCTTCCGCTCTCGAAACTTGCCGTGCGCAAAGGCAAACGAATCGTTCTGTTGCCCTTTCGCCAGATTCTAAGAATCAGCGTCGAAGATACGCTCGTCTTTGTCTATAGCGCGAGCGAGCGATTTTTGAGCGATAAGACGATTTCTGAATTAGAGGAAACTTTAGTAGCGTTCAATTTCTTTCGCATCAACCGGAGCGAGATAATTAATCTGGATTGCGTGACAGAAATCATCCCGTGGTTCAACTCCACTTTCAGACTAAAACTTAGCGACGGCCTTGAGATGGACGTGAGCCGCGAGCGAGGGCGGCGCTTGAAAGCCTTGCTCAAACTCTGAAGCCGCATGCGAAGGGGAGAGGCCGAATTGCTCTGGCTTCAAGCACGCAAATAGAGTATTAAGGGAGACGTTTCTTTTATAAAAACATAGTGTGGGCCAAAGCATGGCAGAGCGGAAGATGAGGGGGGCGCGGCGTGTGCGTGTCGGCGTTGATACGGGCGGCACGTTCACCGATTTTGTTTTCCAACGGGGCGGGCGTCTGCGTGTATTCAAGCTCGCCTCGACGCCCGAAGACCCGTCGCTCGCAATCACGGAAGGTTTGCGGCGCGTTGCGAAGGAGTCGGGCGCGCGGCTTCGTGAGATTGAAGTCGTTCACGGCACGACCGTAGGCACGAACGCGCTATTGCAGCGACGCGGCGCTCGCACAGCGCTAGTCACCACAGCAGGCTTCGAGGACGTGCTTGAGATTGGAAGACAGGCGCGCCCGGCGCTCTACGATCTGAATGCAGAGAAGGGTGCGCCGCTCGTGCCTGATGCGATGCGATTCGGCGTGCGCGAGCGTGTCACAGCCGACGGCACGATTTTAGAAGAACTGAATGAAGCCGATCTTTCGTCGCTCGTAAAAAAATTAAAGAACTCGCATGTAGAATCAATAGCTATATCGCTCATCTTCTCCTTCGTTCATCCTGAGCACGAGCGGCGCATCAGCCGTGCGCTCTCGCAGTTGAATGTTCCCCTTTCAATCTCGCACAAAATCCTTCCTGAATACCGCGAGTACGAGCGCACATCAACCGTGACGATTAACGCTTACCTTCAACCGTTGATGGGCGCTTACCTGAATCGTCTTCGAGCGCACGCGCCACGCCTTCGTGTGATGCAGTCGTCGGGCGGAAGCATCTCGGCGCTAAATGCTGCGGATGAGCCTGTGCGAACGATTCTTTCGGGGCCTTCGGGCGGAGTAGTAGGAGCATTGCGAGCAAGCCGGGCGATAAAGGTGGAGAAGATAATCACGTTCGACATGGGCGGCACTTCGACCGACGTTGCGCTCTGCGACGAGCGCGGAATGCGCATGACTAGCGAGGCTATGGTCGCAGGTCTTCCGGTCGCCGTGCCCGTCATGGACATTCATACGGTCGGCGCGGGCGGCGGCTCAATCGCGCGCGTTGACGAAGGCGGCTCTCTTCGCGTTGGCCCGGAATCCGCAGGAGCCAGTCCGGGACCTGCGTGCTACGGACGCTCGCTATTGCCTACGGTGACGGACGCGCACGCGGTTCTTAATCACTTCGGAGGCGCAGGGCTTCTGGGCGGAGAGTTTGTGCTTGATGAGGATAGAGCGCGTCTGGCTTTATCGAGTCTGGCGGAAGAGATGAGTCGCGCTGCGCAGAGGCGCGTGGGCGAGATCGAAGCGGCGCTCGGTGTTCTCGAAGTCGTTGGGATAAACATGGAGCGGGCGCTTCGAGCAATCTCTGTCGAGCGCGGATACGACCCGCGCGATTTCGCACTGATTCCTTTCGGCGGCGCGGGCGGACTTCACGCCGTTGAATTAGCGCGTTTCCTTCGCATACCTCGCGTTATCTTACCGGCAGAACCGGGCGCTCTCTCGGCAACGGGATGCCTTTCAGCAGACGTGGTAAAAGACCGCAGCCGCACTGTGATGTTGGAAGCGCGCGGCGATTTTTCTAAAAAACTGGAACGGGCGTTTCTTGAGATGGAGCAGGACGCGCGCTCCGCATTGCGGCGCGAAGGTTTTTCTGAAAAGAAGCAGAGACACGAGAGGAAACTGGCCGCGCGCTACAAGGGGCAGTCGTTCGAGCTTGAGATTGACTGGACGCGCGCAGGCTCTGTTTCGGGAAAATTTCATCGTGCGCATCTGGCGCGCTATGGCTACGCGCAAAGCGCGAACATAGTCGAGATAGTCAGCGCTCGTCTTCGCTCTTCAGGGCTTGTCGAGCAGTTGAGGATGCAGCGAAGTCGAAAACACCGGAATTTTTTCGCGCACGCATACGATCACGCCACCGTTTACTTTTCATCGAAAGCAACACGCGCAGGGCTTTACCGTCGTGAAGAGCTTGAGCCGGGCGCTCGCCTGCGCTCGCCTTCAATATTGACGGAATATTCCGCTACGACGCTCATACCAGAGAATGCGCGCGCGCAGGTAGATGAGTTTGGAAATATAATCATCGAGCCATGATTAACTTTAAGAGAGAGCGTGCGAAGATGTCATGGCCGCAAAAGCAATCCGGGGAAATCTTGTGAAGAAGCAGAGCGGAACAGGAAAGTTCGACCCTACGACGCTTGAGATTTACCGCGCGCTCTACACTTCCGTAGCCGAAGAGATGGGCATAGCGCTCAGGCGCACTGCATTCTCGCCGAACATCAAAGAGCGGCGCGACTATTCCTGCGCGGTCTTCGACGGGAAAGGACGAGTCGTAGCGCAGGGCGACCACATGCCTGTTCATCTCGGCTCGATGCCTATGGCCGTCGCTTCAGCCTTGAGTGAAATCAAGATAGAGCCGGGCGATGTCGTTGCACTCAACGACCCTTTCGCGGGCGGCACTCATCTGCCGGACGTAACATTGGTCGCGGGAGTTTTTGCAGGAAAGGGGAAGAAAATCAGAACACGCCTTCGGCGTGAATTAAAAGTTCAAAATTCGCCTCTGTTCTTCGTCGCCAACAGGGCGCACCACGCCGACATTGGCGGCGCGACGCCGGGTTCTATGGGGCTTGCTACGGACGTTTACGGCGAGGGGTTGCGCATCCCGCCTGTTCGTATTGTGCGAAATGGAGAGATTGACGTTGACATGATGAAGCTGCTGCTGGCGAACGTGCGCGGGGCTACAGAAAGGCGAGCGGATTTCGAGGCGCAGATAGGGTCTTTGAAAACCGGCGCGATGCGCCTGCTTGAAATTGTCGAAAGGCGCGGCGCGAAGGATGCGCTTCACTACGCGCACCATTTAATCGCCTACTCTTCGCGCATGATGCGTAGCGCAATCAAGCAGATACCAGACGGCGTGTACGAGGCTGAAGACGCGCTCGACGATGACGGCGTATCGGACGATCTTGTGGAGATTCGCGTGCGTGTGGAGATTAAAAATGATCGCGCGCGTGTTGATTTCAGCGGGAGCGCGCCGCAAGTTACCGGAGCTATCAATGCGGTCGAAGCCATCACGGTTTCCGCTGTCTCTTACGTCTTCCGCTGTCTGGTGGGCGCAGACGTTCCGGCGAGCGCAGGATTAATGGAGCCTATTAAAGTTATTGCGCCCGCAGGAACAGTTGTTAACGCGGCGCATCCTGCTTCGGTCGCCGGCGGCAACGTCGAAACATCACAGAGAATCGTTGACACTCTACTGAAAGCTCTGGCGCATGCGCTTCCCTTGAAAATCCCTGCGGCGAGTCAGGGGACGATGAACAATCTGACCATCGGCGGGATTGATACGCGAACCGGCTCCGAATTTTCTTACTACGAAACCGTAGCGGGCGGCATGGGCGCGCGCCCCTCTCTGGATGGTATGAGCGCCGTTCACACGCACATGACGAACAGCCTCAACACTCCGGCTGAAGCGCTGGAATATGCTTATCCGCTGCGAGTGCGCCGCTACGAAGTCAGGAAAAATTCGGGAGGCTGTGGGCGACAACGCGGCGGCGACGGCGTGGTGCGCGAGATTGAAACTTTAGTGCCCGCACGCATGTCCCTTCTGGCGGATAGAAGAAAGCGCGCGCCTTACGGATTGCAGGGCGGAGAAGACGGAAGACGCGGGCGCGATTTTGTAATCAGCGACGGAAGCGAGCACAGCATCAACGCTAAGGGTAGCTGGCAACTTAAAGCAGGTGACCGTGTGCGTATAGAAACTCCCGGCGGCGGAGGACACGGCGCAAAGGAGTAGGCTTACTGCGCCCTTTTCTTAGCGCCTCCAGCGTCTCCAGCGTGAAATCTTATCTCACGCAAAGACGCTAAGAAGAACGCAAAGATTTTCTGAAGGGTGAGGCGTATGAGTGATAGCGAGCCAATCGTCAAACAACTCGATCACATAATAGCGCGCACGGATGATCCGCAAGGGCTTTTCTCTCTGTTCACGGAGACGTTTGGGTTGCCGGTCTCATGGCCTCTGGCCTCTTACCCGGTTTTTGCGAGCGGCGGCGTTACGCTTGGAAATATCAATCTGGAAATCTTATCAGTTGCACAGAAAAATTCCGGCGCGCAGGATGGAGCGAGAGCCAGGTTCTGCGCCATAGCATTCGAGGCCGCTTCGATTGAAGAGAAAGAGAAAGAGCTTCGGCGTCGCGGCATCTCGCATTCGCCGGTGCTGCCTTACGTGCAGGTGGACGAGCGCGGTGTGGAGATAAAACTCTGGTCGAACGTGATGCTGGGCGGGATGTTGGGAAAGAATTTCTGGGTGGATGCGCTGGTATCTTTGAGCCGAATGCCGGGCGCAACCAGTAACAGCAATGCCGGTAAGACCAACCCTATGGTTCGTTGGAGCACGGACAAGATGTTCGGCTCCAGCCTTGTCTTCATGGTCGAATATTTTTACGAGAATTACGTTGACCGTCCTCACTGGTCTGAGTTTCGGAATCATGATGAAAAGCGCGCTTTCGATCTTTCTCAGTTAAGGGAAAGACAGGGCGGGGCGCTCGGCGTGCTCTCTGTAAAAGAGGTGGTCGCAGGCGTAAAAGCTTACGACGTTGCCGGGGAGAACTGGCGGAAATGCTTCGCTCCTGTTGAGCCACGCGAAAATGGAGTCTGGGAGATTGCCGATGGCCCCGCTGTGCGGCTAGTTCCCGCCACAGAAAATCTGATCAAAACG
>DATHJK010000072.1:0-2829 GCA_035316225.1 Pyrinomonadaceae bacterium | reverse complement strand
CTTCTTGCTGAGAGGCATCGTCAGAAGCAGGAAGCTCACGAGTGGCTGCCTCCTGCGCTTCGCGCTTGCCGCCCAGCAGCGCAGAGACTTTATTAATCAACTCTCTTATGGACTGGAAAGGTTTGGTCAAATGGTCATCCGCGCCAACTCTGCGCGCCTCCGCTTCGTCAAAAGGCTCGAACGAGCCGACAAGGAGCATGACGGGGATATGACGAAATCGCTCGTCACTCTTGATTAACTCGCAGACCTCGTAGCCGTTCACCTTCGGCATGAAAATATCCGCGAGCACAATGTCCGGCATGAACTCTTCAAGCTTTTCGAGCGCCTGCTCGCCGTCGCCGACCGCCTCGACCTGCATACCCTCGTCGCCAAAGGTAAGGTCAATCACCTTCTGTATGGTGACCGAATCGTCAGCGAGCAGTAGTTTCCGTCCCGGTTCCAACTCCTTAACTCCTTAAATATTTGAGGTGAGCGCCGCCCGCACGGGGAAAATAGGTCGGGCACGAGTTTGCAGCGGCGCGGGGCATGTGGCAGAAAACCTTGCGGCCTCTCGTAAGCACTAGGCCACATAAGGAAACCTAACACCCTGCGCAAGCAAGCGTCAAGAGTTTTATATCGTGAAGGGGAAGAAGGATATGAGAGAATGCAGCCATGCGCCCCGGCGGTCGGCTTGAAAGCGCCCCGATGGCAAGACTATCGTTCTAACTCCCGCCGCTCATAACTATGTCGTCGGCGGTCTGCGGCTTGCCGTCAGCCCCCAACGAACGAAGTGTGAAATGCCCGCGTGTCCCTTCGTACTGATAGAGCCTGTTCCACGGGTCAAAGCGTATAACACGATTGAGGTATTGTGGCGAGAGGTGGTCAACGAGCGCGCCTTCATTCATCGCATCTACATAAAATCCTCGCTCGCTTCTGAAGACCTCAAGCGCTCTGACTATCTGCTGCATCTCATCTCTCGCGCGCGCTATCTTCTGCTGATTGATTGAGCCAAGGATAGCATCAACGTCCTGCCAGTTGTTCCCGGCAGTCCTGCTCTTTTGAACACGCCACGTGTTGCCCTCGCGCACCAGATGAAACTCAAGCTCGATCTCGGTTTCGACCAAAGCGGAGTTGCCTAAAGCTGAAACAGCGTTGACGCGAACTGCATCCGAAGGGAGTTGGACTTCGAGTAAATCTGCTATCAACCGCCGGGCGCGCTCTGGACTCAACTCGCTCGTCGCGTTGAATCCGCTAAATCCGCTTTCCTGTCCTGCGTCCGAAAGCAGTAGCCTGCCTCCATAGACCGCGTTCACAATCATCGCAACCTCTTCCCAACGACGATCACCTGTTCTGACTTCCTCAACGTGCCATCCATCATGGTCGTCTCTAATCATGCGAAACGCGAGCTTCAACTGCGCCAATACATCCGCGCCGCCATCGCTCGCAGGTTGTACGCCCCTGACTTTGACAGAGCCTTTTGACAGGTCGCTTCCGCCAACGTGCCTGATTACTTCGCGCGCCTGCTTGGAGCTTAAAGAGGTGGATGCGTGCGCTTCACTGAAAGCGCGCGGAATCAATAGCGTGAGAAAGATGAGAGTTGTAGATAGGAAACGAACGGGTTTGCTCATTTCTCTGCCGAGCCGCCTTTGCTGACGAGCATGCGCAGCATGATCTGCACCTGCGCGGTTGTGAAGGGCTTGGGGAGGAAGACGACTGCGCCAGCGCCGAAGCTCTCGCTGGATAATTTAGGGTCTTGCTCGGCAGTCATCATCATCACGGGTATGCGCATAAGGCGCTTCTCAGTCTTCATGAACCTGACCAACTCAGGCCCGGAGATGTGCGGCATAACTACGTCGAAGATGGCAGCGATGAAGTTGTTGTCGTCTTGCAGAATCTTGTAGGCTTCGCGCCCGTCGCGCGCAGGCACGACCCCGTAACCGTCCTTCTCTGCTATGGCCGTGACCAGGCGCAATATGGCCGGATCGTCGTCTGCAACGAGTATACGGCGCGAGTCTCTGCTATTTTGCGCTTCCGTGGTCATACGTAAGGAGCTTGAAAATTTTCGAGCCGAAAAACGTTTCCGCCTTCCGACCTGTTCAGAATTTCACCCTCTGAGAACGGGAGATGGCGGTCTCTAGCTCTCTAGCACGAAGAGAGAGCTAAAGAGTGTAGGGGATGTTTATCGCTCTCTTAAGCCTCGACAGCCTTGCCGCTCTCCTCAGCTTTGATGGAAAGCTCGGCGGCCAGCACGATTGCGGCGACCATGCTCGAATGCTCGGCTATGCCTTTGCCCGCGATGTCAAAGGCCGTTCCATGATCCACCGATGTGCGTATGAATGGCAAGCCCAGCGTGACGTTGACGGCTTCGCCGAACGAAAGGCACTTGACGGGAATCATAGCCTGGTCATGGTAACAGGCCACGACCGCATCGAATTCGCCGCGCGATGCGCGCAAGAAAATGGTGTCCGCCGAAAAGGGGCCATGCACGTGCATGTCGTCAACTCCGCGACATGCTTCAACAGCAGGCAGAATCTCCGAAGCCTCTTCGACGCCGAATAGTCCGCCTTCTGCTCCGTGCGGATTCAAAGCTGCGACTGCAATGCGCGGTCGCTCGATTCCCCAGCGCTTCAACTCCCTGTGCGCTAGACGAATGACCTTCACTATACGGTCGCGCTCGACCATGCGAATCGCTTCCGCCAACGGCACATGCGTAGAGAGCAGCACGATGCGAAGATTGGCCGCGACGAATCCCATAGCGTACTCTTCCGTGCCCGTAAGGTGCGCTAGGAATTCCGTGTGACCCGGAAAGCTGTACCCGCCTAAGAAGAGAGCGCGCTTGTTTATAGGCGC
>DATHJK010000071.1:0-2912 GCA_035316225.1 Pyrinomonadaceae bacterium | reverse complement strand
TATCATGGGTGGCTCAGAGGCATGGAAGATCACAGACTTTCTGAAAACGCATAACGTGCCTGTCATCTTGACGAGCATACTTGACCTTCCTCTTCGTGAAGACGATCCGTACGATACCAACTATTCGAGCGCAGGGAGATTGCAGCAGGCGGGCGTACGCTTCTGCATCTCTACGGGCGATCCGGGTCAGCATGTTCGCAACCTTCCGCTCTTCGCAGGCATGGCCGTATCCTTTGGGCTGCCGCGCGAAGAAGCGCTCAAAGCCGTCACGCTCTATCCCGCGCAGATAGCCGGACTCGCGGGTCAGATGGGTTCGATTGACGTTGGCAAGATGGCTAATCTGGTCATCACGGACGGAGACCTTCTGGACGCGCGCACGCACGTACGCGACCTCTTCATAGACGGACGCCGCATCCCTCTGGTCAGCCGCCACACAGAGCTTTACGACGCTTTCAAGAACCGCCATTAATAGAGAGAAGCAAGTAAGTAGATAAAGAAGAGAGAGCCGCACGCGCGTGCGGCTCTCTCTTCTTTATTTATGGCCCTTGCACGATAAGCTTCGACGCGGGGAGCATGGCGGGCAATCCTCTGTGCTGCCAGCAGCGACCTGTTCCGCGCACTCTTCGCTGGCATGGCGTTCCCTTTTTCGTTCGCGCTCCGCAGATAGAGATTATCTCGTTCGGGTCTGTAGGTCGCTCGCCGCGTGTGCCGTTTGGCCCGAAGCCCGGTTCGGGCTGTGGTGCGAGCGCGAGCGATGCGGGCGCGGTCTCCGTCTGCTGCTCTTCCGCCCTTGTTGCCATTGGCAGAGGTGGCATCTGCGTTCGTTCGACGATTAAAGGCGGAGGAAGAGAGCGCACGGCTCTCCCGGCTGCAAGGCCGAGTAGGAAAAGGCAGAGGCCCGCGAGCAAAGGAGAAACAAGTTGCGCTTTGCGAAAGCGGCGCGAGCAGGTCGGGCAGAATCGTCGGCTGTGCCATATGCGCCAGCGCGTGCGTGAAACAGGCTCGCCGCACTCTGCGCAGGAGGTTGCTACATGGTGCAGGATGAGGAAGCTAGAGGAAATAGGATGCAATTCAAAAGGGTCGCGCCAAAGGAAACACCACGTAGAGGCAGTATGATGAGTTGAGCGGAAGATAAATTTGTCACATCATTGGCACTATCTATTGGGGGAGAGGGAGAAGAAAGAAAATGGACTTTAAGTTTGAGACGATAGACCGATGGCCTTACGGTGGTACTAGCGCAAGGCGCGCACCGTTTCGCGCTTCATACCCAAAGACGGTTGATTTACTGAAATCCGAGTTGGATAGAATCAACGCTAGAAATCCAGCTTTGCAGACAGGGCATCGCGGAGAAGATATTCGCTTTGACGGACTCCCGCGCGTGAACGCCCGCACACCTAGATTTGCAGGTGTGTGCCTCACCTTTGAGAAGTGGCGTCCCACAGGCCAAAAGAATGCTCAGAATCAACCATTGGGAGTTTATGACCTGCTGGAGTTTCCCTGTTCGACGTTCGATCATTGGGAAGACAATCTACGCGCAATCGCTCTTACTCTGAAATCCATTCGTGAGACTAAGAAGTATGGAGTTGGGATTGAAACGCGCGACCAGCATTACGCAGGATTCAAGCATAAGAAGGTTGAAGCTCAGACCGGGAATCAAACCGGCAAGTTGACGCCCGAAGCGGCTGCCAATGTGATTGCGGCCTGCGCAGAGGGCGGTTGGACGGCGGATACTTTATTGAACAGTTCGGCTGAGACAGAGACGGCATTCAAGGCTGCTGCTCGAAAGACTCATCCTGATTTGGGCGGAAGCGTGGCATCTATGTCGAGCGTGAACGCTGCCATTAAAGTCTTACGCCAACATCATGCTGGTGCGCACTGACTTCTATGCAAGAACTTATCTACACTCACCCCAATGGAGAGAAATACCGTTGTATCCTCATCCGTGAATCAACAAATATGTTTTATCAAAACTTCGGAGAAGACCGCCGCATTCATGCGGGGGATGAATCCGCAGCATCAGCGCCAGCGCTTTCAAGCTGGCGTCTAAAGTAGCCCTTTTCTAGTTATTGTTTTGTGGCTGAATTGAGCGTTATGCAAACAAACTGCTCAAATCTCTAGTAGAGGTAGCCGAACACGTCAATAACTACTGTTGCGGTTATAGAGGTGTCGTTGAAAAAGCAGCCAAAGACATTGCCAGCACTACCTATCTTAACTGGCGAAAGCGTAATCTCAGCATCGTTGTGGAGAGTGAGAGCAAGTGTGTTGTCTGTTAAGGTTGATAACGCAGTAGAGTTAAGAGGTGCGTTGAAATCCCCTGCGTCAACGTCAAAGCCGAAACTGAGTGCATCGCTCATTGCGCCAAGACTTGCGCTCACACTTCTCACTACAATCTTAGTAACAATACAATGCTTTCCTACAGGTACAGTGTAAAGAGCCTGCTTAGTTCCCACGTTTGTATTAACTGTGGTAGTGGATAGAAGATGCTCGCCTGTTACTGCAATTGTATGCGTTGCGCCTGCGTCTGTTATTGATATTCCGTTCCCTGCCGCGATAACTTGTGCCGCCGTCGAGTCGCCATTGATGGAAGCCAGCCCACTACCCGCGTTGCCAAGCGTAGACTGCATCTGCATATTCGTGCCGTCGTACACTAAATCAACAACCTGACCGACGCGAATATCATTATCCGCTAAATCTGTAGTGATGCCTCCTGCCGCTTTCTTGATGGCTTTAGCGCCAAGAGAATTAAGATTGATTGTTGCTGCACCTGTATTGGCTGTATTAGCTTTGAAGCGATACCTTGCGCCTGTCACGTATGAGGCGGGGGCAGGAGAGAGCGAGCAGGCGTAAGCGTCACTAGCACCCGCATCTGCACAATAGGCGACTGAGCCATCTAAGACTGAGACGGTATTGTT
>DATHJK010000070.1:0-6897 GCA_035316225.1 Pyrinomonadaceae bacterium | reverse complement strand
CGCCTCCCTGATGACGATAGGCGCGCGCCGCCGCGCGTATGTTTCCTTCTATGATGTTGTCGCCCAGCACCACGCACACAGGCTCCCCGGCAGCGAAGTGTTCGACCAGTCTGAGAGCGTCTGCGATTCCGCCCTCGCCTTCCTGATAAGTGTAATTGAGATGCTTGAGGCCGAACGCCTTGCCGTTTCCAAGCAGTTTCAGAAAGTCGCCAGCCGCGTTGCCCCCCGTAACGATCATTATGTCGTTAATGCCTGCATTCACCAGTGTCTGAATCGGGTAGTAGATCATCGGCTGATTGTAAACCGGCAACAAGTGCTTGTTAGTCACAGCCGTCAGCGGACGCAACCGCGTTCCCAACCCTCCGGCCAATACGACACCTTTCACAAGAAACCTCCAAAGGAGGTGATGAGTGATGAGTGATAAGTGATAAGAGAAAAGCTTCTGCTCTTTCTTATCACTTATCACTCATCACTTATCACTTAATCAATAAATCTCTGAAACCACAATTCAAGCATGAGCAGAGTCCAGAGTTGGTGCGAGAAGTCGCGCTCGCGGCGCGTGTGCAGCTCTACGAGTCTACGAACGGCTTCGGGTTTGAACAGGCCGCGCTTGAGCGCCCTGTCGCTTAAAATCGTCTCGCGCAGAAAGCCTTGCATCTCTCCGCGAAACCAGTGTCCTATAGGAACGCCGAATCCCATCTTGCGCCGGTCAAGGTTTTCGGATGGAAGAAGTCGCTTCAGAACTCGTTTGAGCAGGTACTTCGTGGTCAACCCGCGCAGCTTCAAATTCTCAGGGAGGCTGGCGGCGAACTCTATCACATGATGATCTAAAAATGGCGAGCGCGCTTCGAGGCTGACGGCCATGCTCGCTATATCAACTTTGACGAGCAGGTCGTTTGGCAAGTAGGTCATCGTATCGGCAAGAAGCGTCGCGTCAAGAAGCCCGGAGCCGTTCGCATTTGCGAACCAGGGTTCAAGCCATCGAGCCGCGTTCCACTGTGCGGTCTCGTGCGAAAAATCGTCCGAGTAAAGCTCCTGCTTGTCCGGCGTGTCGAAGACGCTCACCCAGCGCAGGTATCGCTCGACTTTAGGGAGCGACGCGCCGTGCATGAATCTTTTCGCGCGTGTGAAAAGGTTTCGCCTGCCGCCGCCGGAAGGCAGCATCTGGAAAGCGCGCTCGATGAAATGCTTGCGAAGCGTCGCGGGCAGACGATGATAAGTTTCAGCGAACTGCATGACGGCGTAGCGCTCGTAACCTGCAAAGCACTCGTCGCCGCCGTCGCCGTTCAATGCGACGGTGACGTGACGGCGCGTCTCTCTTGAAACGTAGTAGGTTGGAATGGCGGAAGAGTCCGCGTAAGGCTCGCCGTAGTGTTCTACGAGCGTGGGCAGAACTTCCATGGCATCCGGGCGAACTATGAACTCGTGGTGCTCCGCGCCCACATGCTCGGCCACGCGGCGCGCGTGATGAAGTTCTGAGAAATCCTGCTCCTCGAAACCTATTGAGAAAGTTTTGACGGGCGTTGACGAACTTTCGCTCATCAGGGCAACGACCGCGCTCGAATCCACGCCGCCGGAAAGAAAAGCGCCGAGCGGGACTTCCGACATCAGGCGCACTCGCACGGCATCGCGCAGGATTCCGATGGCGCGCTCGCCCGCCTCCTCTTCGCTCACCTTCAGCTTTTTGGAGAAGTCGGGCTGCCAGTAGCGCTCAATTTTAATCTCGCCGTTTCGCAGCAAGCGCAAACTGTGTCCCGGCTCTAACTTCTTTATAGCCCTGTAGGCTGTGAGCGGCGCTGGCACGCACATGAACGAGAGATAAGCGTGCAGAGCCTGCGCGTCTACGTCGCGGCTCACTTCAGGGTGAAGCAGAAGCGCGCTGAACTCCGAGCCGAAGATGAATTGATTGCCCACTTGCGCGTAAAGCAGAGGCTTTTTGCCAACGCGGTCGCGCGCTAAAAACAGTTCATTCTTCCGCTCATCCCGGATGGCAAAGGCGAACATGCCGCGCAGGTGTTTAGGACAATCCGAGCCGTAAGCTTCGTATGCGTGAACAATCGCTTCGGTGTCGCTGTTGGTATAAAACTCGTGCCCCAAGCTTTCCAGCTTCTCACGAAGCTCTATGTAGTTGTAGATTTCGCCGTTGAAGACGATCCAGACGGTTTGGTCTTCGTTGTGAATCGGCTGCTGCCCGCCCGCAAGATCAATGATTGCGAGGCGGCGCATCCCCAGGCCGGTAGCGCCGTTAAAATAGAAACCATCTTCGTCCGGGCCACGATGGCGTATGGCTTCGCACATGCGACCCACAAGGTCGCGGTCAACCGCTGCGCCGTCGCTGCTAACTATTCCAACAATTCCACACATATCAGATAGAAAAGGCGCGGCCCCTTTGCGCTACCATCACGCGCACACTCCGTCCGGCCTTGAGTCTCAACTTTCTTCGCTCTCTTTACCAATCGCGCCCGCCCACGCATAAGACCTCTGCTTCTTGCGTGATTCCAGCGCGGCCAGTTGTCTCTCGGCGAAAGCCTCACGCTCGGCTCTCTCCTGCTGCTTCCTCTCCTCGTGCTTCTCTTTTAGCAGAATGAAGCCTACGGCGACGAAGATGAAGTAAAAAACCAGAAGCTGCGCGCGCTGGCGATAGGCCGTTCCCACGTTTCCCTGAAACACAGAGTAAGCCAGCGTCAGCATGCTGGTGAAGATCAGAATCGGTGACGACTGTCGCAGGCGGTATCTTATAGTGAACCAGAGTCCCAGCACGAGCAACGGAAAAGATGCCCACCAGACGATCATCTCCGGCAGCGTGATACTCTGCCTAAGATTCGCAAGCTGCCACGGGAACGGGGCGAAAAGCAGGTAGAGCAGCCCAATGGGAATCACAGACAACGCGCCGGATGTAGTTGAAACATCAACGTCGCGGCCAAACCCGGATTGTCCCGTCTGCGCCAGGTCCAATCTTGATCGCTGCACGGCTTCCAGATTGCCATAAGTCTGAAACTGGCCGCTCGCCATGCGCGTCACTCCCAGATAGGTCAGAGCCAGCCCCATGCAAAGGATTATGACGAACTGCCGCACAAAACCCGTCGCTGTAAAGGGGCGCATTCCAATGATGAAAGCGCCGCCTATGGCAGCGGCCATCATGTAGAAGACGTAGAACCGCAGGCTAAGCAGAGCGAACAGAGCCAGGACAAGTATGACCAGATATTTAACGCTCATCTTCTCTCCGAGCTTTAACGTAACAAGTATAGAGAGACCCAGCAGGAAGACTATCGGCCCATCTTTTAACCCTTGCGACGACCACAGAACAAGCGAAGGGTAGAAAGCTGCGAAGAACGCGGAGATGTGTGCCACCCTGCGGTTTCCGAAGATTTGCAGGGCGCATAGCGAGATTACAGGTGCAGTTGCCGCGCCTATCACCGAATTGAAGAACTGCACGGCCAGCATGTTCCTGCCGGTCACCCTGTAGATGGCCGCAACCATGTAGAGCATGCCCCAGCCGCTGCCGTTCTCGCCCCTGTACATGTGTGTCAGGTTCAGGTAGTACTGATCGCCCTGCCATCCTTTAAGCAGAGCGTAACCGAACAGGTCGTAGGTGTTGGCATCGCCGCCGAAGAACTCCTGCAACTTGAAGGCGTAAATCATCAGCCCGATTAAAACCCTAACCAGCAGTCCGCCCAGAAATATCAGCAGGAAAAAGTCTCTGTCCGACTTGGCGCGCGATATCACTACCGCAGCGGGAACGGCCAGGGCGATACAGACCAGAATCGCCATAGGCCCATCGCCCGGCGCGATGAACAATATGCCAACGCCCAGCAATACCGACAATACAACTAGCAGACCGTTCATAATGAGGGATGAGGGATGAGGGATGAGGGATGAAAGATGAAATCGGTTGAGCTTATTGCATGTTGGTGCTTTAACTCAATCTTATTCATCCCTCATCCCTCATCCCTCATCCCTTAAATGTCATCCGGTAAATCAGGGCGCGTCTTGTTCTCTATCAGGAACAGGTCTTCCGCGCTCAACTGCTTGATCGGTTTGGCGGGCACGCCTCCGATAAGATGGTTTTCGTCGCGCAGCTCGCCCGTTATTACCGCCCCTATGCCGACGATGCAGCGCGAGGGGATTGTGCCTCCGGGGGCGACGCGAATCTCCGAGCCTATGTAGGTGAACGAGCCTATCTCTATGGGGCGCGTGCGCTGGCGGTTGTGCGTCCACAGCGACGAGTTTCGTCCGCCCAGTATGGCGCGTCGCCCTATTCGGACGCGATCCGTGAAATCTATCTTGTGCCCTGTCGTTACTATGCTCCCCTCGCCGAGCAGGAATCTGGGTTCGACCGCGTTTACTACATCAGGCTCAGGGATGGAATTAATCTCATTCATCCGAATGATCTCTGAATAGCGACCGAGGTGTGCCTCATCACCTCCGCGCAAAATATTCAGATGTCCGATTCGCACATGATCCCCTATGGTCAGTTTCTTTACGCCGATGATGATATTCAGGTGTCCGATTCTGACATCATCATCTATTTTGCACTCGCCCGCATCAATGATGCTTAATCCTACACGCACACGCTTGCCTATGCGATAGCCGAAGAAGAGACGATAGCATGGGCGCTTGAGAAATGATGGGAGCAAAGCGACTAGAGCGAGTATCGCCAGTCTGAATCTGCTCGTTCGCCTCATTGCTCCTTAACCCTCTGCCATGAAATTCTCCAACTCATGCATCGCCAACCATACGCACGCTTTACAGGCCAGACGCTGTAGGAAAATCCCTACGCTTGCTTCGACAATCGAGCATTTCGGGCGTCGCTGCCAACTGCGAACTCAAGTCCTACCGGCGCAGACTCTTCTGAAATCGCTTGAGCGCCAGTAAAACATTCAGCGAATTTAGTATAGGCGACGCTCGGTGAATCATCCAAGTCGAAAACCCGTCGGCGTGAGAACACATGCTGGCAGGCAAGCGTGCTGATTTCAAACAGCATCTCTATTCGAGCCGGATAAAATAGATCAACCCGGTGTTGCCGAGCGCTCCAGCACTTGCTCAAAGATTTCAACCAGGCGGGGCATCTGTTTTTGAACGGAGTAATGCTCAACCACTGTCGAGCGCGCCGCCTCGCCCATTCTCTGACGTAACTCGCGGTCATTCGCAAGCACCAGTAGCCGCTCATACCATTCATCTTCACTTTCAACCAGAAATCCGTTTACCCCGTCCTGAATAATCTCGCTGTTAGACCCAATTCGCCTGGCGACAACCGGTAACCCTGTAGCCATGTACTGCACAGTCTTGTAGAAAAATTTCCAACGATGCCAGGGATGATCCGGCAAAGGCACAAGTCCCACATCGCAATCTTGTAGAGAAGCCACCTCGGTTTGCGCAGACCATTGCCGCATCTCCACATCAACGCCGGGTAGATTCACCTCACCTGCACCTATGACGCGAAGCGGCGCTTTGTGTATCGCCTGAAGACGACGCAAAGGGTCAGCGATTGATTCAAGGTTTCTCATGGTGCTGTGGCTGCCCACCCAGACGAGGCGCAAGCTATCGTCCGGCGCTCGCGGCAAAGGACGGTAGCGCTCAATGTCCACGCAGTTAGGCATAACGGAGACGGACGGATTGAATTTCGCCGCGTAGCCCGCAATCAGATTGTTGATAGCGATGACGTGATCGCTCAGACGAAAGATAGTGTTGGTCTTTCTGGAAAATTTCAGGAGACTGAACCAGCCGTTGATGGGGCTGCGATAAGGCACAAACACAGGATCATCCAGATCATAAATAATCGGCACTTTGAGACGCCCGGCCAGCCGCTCCAGAATAGCCGGGCCAAACAGCGCAGCCTCTCTGAAAACAAACAGTAGATCGCACGGCGGCCCCTGAAGAACCAGACGAAGCTGTCTCAGATAACACGACAACAACAGTGAAACTTTAGCGCGCATTGCGCCGGGCCGATAAAGCACACTGCGCAGGCGCTCATCTTCAAATGGATAAAAATCCACAGTCCATCCGGCCTGCTCTAAGTAGGGTGCCCACGTTTCAATGCGTACTCTTTGACCGGGCGACACTCCTAACGAATTTGGAACAAGTGCTGCGATTCGTTTCATCGCCTTCCCTGTCGAAGCAAGTTGCGCGCGGCGAGTTCGGAATCGGCCACAGCGTCGCCCGCATCCACCTGATGCTCAAGCGCCCATGCGAGGTATAGCCGAAGACCCTCTGCGAATGAGGTTCGAGGACGGAAACCGGTTACTGTTTGCAAGCGAGATACGTCTGCAACAGCGTGACGAATATCTCCCAGCCTGTAACGACCTGAAATATGAATATGCGATTCAAGATTCAGCGCGCGAAACACTTCCGCCGCTACTTCCAGCAACGTCACGGCTTCGCCATAACCTACGTTCAAGGTCTGGCCGAACGTCCTCTCATCTCCCGTACATAGTCTGAGCGCCTCCACCACATCTTCTACGAAAACGAAGTCTCGAAGCATTAGTCCATCTTCGTAGACTTCAAGCGGCAACCCCGCCAGAGCGCGCCGGAAGAAAGTGCCCAGCACGCCGACGTAAGGATTGCGCAGGGATTGTCCAGGCCCGTAGACATTGAAGAACCTCAGAATCGTCGCGGGCATCTCGCGCGTCAAACTCACAGAGCGGGCTAGCTGTTCCTGCTGATGTTTTGTAATTCCATAGATGGAGGTCGGAGCAGGCATTACGTCTTCCTTCATAGGCAAAGAGACGGATGGTTCATTGCATCGCTTACACGGAATCTCCCATACGCTTGCGTCCATAGCGCTCGCGCGCCGTCCGTCTGCAACGAATGTATAACCGCACCGGGGGCAATGATATTGCCCCTCGCCATATACGGCGCGCGACGAAGCTAAAACAAATTGTCGCACGCCCGCCGCGA
>DATHJK010000069.1:0-3513 GCA_035316225.1 Pyrinomonadaceae bacterium | reverse complement strand
CTCGCTTCTCGCGCAAGCGCCTGTAAGCCTGCTCGTCTGCGGGTCTGGCGCAATCCCGTCCGATTTTTTCCCAGTCCGGGTCGTCCGGCTCCAACCCAAGAGCGCGAATCACCTCTGCGTCGCACACATAGAAATGATGTTTGTAAGGAAGCAGGAACCCGCCCTTGCTTTCAAGCGATTCCCGCGCATCCTCATAACGAGAGAACCAGCGATTCAAAAACACGTCAAGCTCTGTCGAATACCACAACGTATCTGCATCTGCATGATCCATATCTTGAATCCTCAACTGTTATTCTAAAATCAGATTTTTGGTTTCGGTTTCGCGCATAGCCTCTTCCATCTCTTTTTGTTTTATGCCTTCGCGCCCGTCGTAAACGATGAATTGCGGAATCAGAGCGGAGATCAGGGCTGTCCCGACGACGCACAAAATTCCGCCAGACACCACAGAAGTTCTGACGCTGAAAAGAGTGGCGACGATTCCAGCTTCCATGTCGCCGAGTTTCGGCCCCGAAGTGTAGCTAATCATCTCCAATCCGGCGAGCCGCCCGCGCAGGTAATGCGGGATGGTCTGATTCCACATAGTCATCCGAAAGACTCCGCTAATCATATCGAAACCGCCCGCCAGCGCCAGACAAAATAAGGCCAGGTATAAATTGTGCGCGAAGCCGAAAAAGATAATCGCTACGCCCCATAGCGCGGCTGCTATGCTTACGAACAGACCGTGACGATTGACTCTTTTTGTCCAGCCTGAAATCAAAGTGGCAAAGAGTGCGCCGACAGATGGCGCAGCGTAGAAAAATCCAACCGTGCCCGCGCCGAAATTCGTGGCAATCGCAGGGAAAAGCGCAGTCGGCATTCCGAAAAACATTGCGTTCATATCAATCAGATACGTTCCCAGAATCTCTTTGCGTCGCCATGCGTAGTGCAGACCCTCTACGACCGATTTCAATGTCGGGCGTTCTTCAGTTTGCGTTGGACGGGGCGCGGCACGAATCAGAAACACGGCCCCGAGCGAAGCTGTGAACGTCACCAAATCTATAGAGTAAGCCGCCTGTGCGCCGAATTTCGCCAGGATGATTCCGGCGATTGACGGGCCTACAATCGTCGTCAAACTCCAGCGCACGGAATTCAGCGCGGCGACCGAAGAGAGCATATCCGGCGGAATGATTTTCTGCATCAACGCTTCAAACGAAGGGCGTTGCAAAGCTGCCAATCCCGCGTGAAGAGCGGCGCAGACAAACAGCAGCCAGACTTGCGGACGCGGGATGCTGGCATTGGCGACGAGAATCATTGTCACCAGAGTTTGCCCGATTTCCGTCAGCCGCAACATTTTTCGCTTGTCAATAAAGTCCGCATACGCGCCGCCTACGAATGCCAGCAACAGAATCAGAACGAACTCCGACGCGCTCAACAGACCGACCAGAAACGTCGAGCCGGTCAACTGGTAAACCTGCACCGGCAATATGACAAAGCTTATCGCCGTGCCGAACGTGGAAATCAGTTGACCGAAGAAGAGCAGACGATAATCGCGCGAAACTCTTAAAGGCGAGATGTCTATAAACATGATTGCAGCCAGAGAATATTTGGATCGACAAAACGAAGAGGCGCAACACTGTGCTTCATCTGCCGCGAGCGAACAGCATTGAAACTACAGCGCAATGAGAAACAATGAGAGCCATGTTATAGAGCATTTGGATGGAATGGTTTGTCAGATTTGCTGTGTTTCGATGCGATCATCCACCGGAATCTTATCTGGACTTATGAGGACGACAGACTCTCTCTCCCAGGAGGCAATCGAATTGCCCGCTCGCTTATGCTCCAGCAGAGCTTGTCGTACGGCACGCCTCAGAACTCCTTCAATAGCTTTTCCGTACTCAACAAACAAATCTTCCGATTTATCTATATCAATTCTCATTGAGATACCTCACGGATTTCTCTCCAAAGAGATTCGTTCGAGATTGTTATATCACTACTGTTCTTTCCAGTAGCTATTATAACCGGGTTAGCCGATGTGGAGTTATCGTAGATCGCCCATGTATTCGCTAGAAGCTGATACAGAGCAAAAAGGTTTCGCAGTCCTCTCAAATACCGCCTGTGGATAATCGGTTCAGGCACATCATGCCCGCCCAAACGCACACGCTCGCGGACGCGCTCAACGGCTAATTCCGGGCTGCGCAGCCAGAGATAGATAAGGTGAAAACTGTATCCATGTTTTTTCAAGTCGTTAATCCACGAGACGTAAGATCGGCTAGCCAGAGTGCTTTCAAAGGCGAAACTTTCTCTGGCTTCTGCCAGGTTATGCAGACGCTTTAGCATAATACGCCCCGCTTCAAAAGCAACGCTTTCGGGGGAAAAAGCTGATAAGCCTTGAGCGATAGTATCGGCATTCACATATTCCAGCAGGCCGAAAGTATCTTTCAATAAGTGGGGCGCGAGCGTAGATTTACCGCCGCCGTTCGGGCCAGCGATGATGATAACTTTAGGGCTTTGAGTATTCACATTTGCATGTTAGCCGCGCAGGAAAGTTCGAGGCAACTTGCAAATCGAACGCCAGCATCAAGCCACCGCCCGCAAATGGCATCCAAGCAACGAGAATAAAGCGGCATGAAAGGAGAGCTATCGAGCGATTGTGTTGAATGGGTTGTTATACTGCGGCGGTGTTATTCGTCTTCAGAGCGTATTCACTCTTTCGACCGTCGGAAGCCATCTGCATTAAACCACAATTTTCACAGAATGAATTTATGCTGCATATCGCGCGTAGACGGTTTTGACTTTTTCGAGAAAGTCGCGGCGGTCAACGATGTAGTGGAGTTTCAGGCTACTGTCGCCGCCGGTGAGGTGTTCGACCAGTTTCTCCAGAATCTCGAACTGGTCGCGTTCTGTGATGCCTGTGCGTTCGAGGTGGCCGCCGTAGCGCATGCGGCGCACGAGTTCTATCAGTGTGAGGCGGCCTTCAAAGGTGCGACCGCCGTGCTTGTGCGAGCGGCTGACTAGATACTGAACTATCAGCACGTCGTTGTAGAGCGCCGGGGCCAGGAAGAGGCGGTCGCGGTCGCGCTCCCAGCCCTCTTCAATTCTTTGCGAGCGACGCACGGCGCGCGCGCCGTCGAAGCTCACCGCCCAGTCCATCTTCGGCTCAATCCTTTCCAGAAACGCGCGTGCGGCTTCTATCAGCCACCCGTCGTCATCGAAATCAAGCGAGCGCCCCAACGTGTCCAGCCATTCAAAGAAGAGTGCGCGGCAGGTTGATTTCTTCTCGGTGGTGATGAATTGCTCGTCCGATTTGGGGAGGGATTTTACCAGCGCGCGGCGCTGCGCGTCCGTAGCCTTGCCGCCTTCTATTCTGTAGGTATCGAAGCGCGCGTGCCAGCGCTTTGCGGCGTTGCAGTATGGACAATGAGGGTTCTTCTCGTCGCTGTCGAAGTAGGGACGTTGCGCTATTGCGGATATCATCTCTTCTATGGTCGGCGCGTGACGCTTGATTTCTGACTAAGCCGTGCGCGGCGCAAGCCC
>DATHJK010000068.1:0-4569 GCA_035316225.1 Pyrinomonadaceae bacterium | reverse complement strand
GCGCGACCACGCGCAGAACGTTGATGTAAACAAGGCCGCGCTTGCAGTCACTTACCGCGACGATAGCCCCAGCGGTCTAGGCTCCATTGATAATCTCAGCGTCTTTCGTTATCGAAGAGAGATAGAGCGCTCCGGCGTGGCAATATTCGGCTGGGGTAGCTGGATGGATGCTGCGACCGCAGACACCTTGATACGCCGCTTCGTCAACATGAGCAATCCGCAAACAGAAATTATAGGCGCATGGAGCCACGGCGCTGGTTACGACGCAGACCCTTTTCATCAGATGGACGCGCCCCTGACGCCGGGCAGGGCCGAACAGTTGATGGAGCAGCTGCGCTTCTTCGACTATTACCTGAAAGGTGCTGCCAACGGAGCGAAGGCAGCGCACACGCTCACCTATTACACTATGGGTGAAGATCGCTGGAAGACTACGAACGTTTGGCCCATACAGGGCACGAAGACTGAGCGCTGGTATCTGGCGCAAAACAACAAGCTCTCGACCGCCGCCCCTGCATCCTCATCCGGCGAAGACCGCTACAGTGTTGATCTCAACGCGACGACGGGAGGGCGAAATCGCTGGTTCACAGAGAACGGCGGGAGCGATGTCGTCTATGCAGACCGCGCTGCGGAAGACCGAAAGCTTCTGACCTACACCAGCGCGCCTCTCATGGCGGATACGGAGATAACAGGTTATCCAATCATCACACTCAATATTAGTTCAACCGCGACCGACGGCGCGTTCTTCGTCTATCTGGAAGACGTTGACGAGCACGACCACGTTACTTACATCACGGAAGGCGAACTGCGCGCTCTTCATCGAAAAATTTCCAGAGACGCTCCGCCGTACAAGATGTTCGTTCCCTTTCACTCGTTCAAAAGACGGGACGGAGAATTGCTTGTTCCCGGTCAGACGGCAACGCTCAACTTCGGTCTGTTCCCAACTTCCGTTCTACTCAAGAAAGGGCATCGCATACGCATAGCCATAGCGGGCAGCGACCGCCCAACCTTCGCCAGAATTCCTGCGGAGGGCAATCCCGTAATCACAGTAGCGAGGAACCGTCAGCACCCTTCTTTCATAGAACTTCCAGTCGTGCTTCGTACTTAAGAATTCATTGCAAAGCTCGAAAAAGGTTTCATGATAGCTCACGGTTTTGAAATAAGCTTTTAGACCGACTTGCGCCAAAACCTTCACCTGTCACGGCGAAATTGTGTTGCTTTTGAACTGGAAACAGTCTACCCTGTGCAAACTCGAAAGAAATTTCCAGGCGCATGGAAAGCTAAATATATATGAATTTAACCCTTAAATCGCTCCGCCACTTGATCGACTCCACGCCGGATGTGAATGAGCAAGCACTGGTTCGTTGTCAGTTGGCTAAAAGATTAGAGGACGCGGGAGATTATGAAGGCGCGCGCAAGGCTATGGGGCCGCTGTGGCAGCAGGTGGGAAAGCGCCCGCAGGTGGAAGGGCTGAGCGCGCACGCATCCGGCGAGGTGCTGTTGCGTGCAGGAGTTTTGTCAGGCTGGATAGGAAGCTCCCAACAGATTGAAAGCTCGCAAGAGGTTGCGAAAGACCTGATCAGCGAGAGCGAAGCCATCTTCGAGAGTCTGGGAGAAACTGACAAGGTGGTGGAAGCGCGCGCGGAACTTTCATACTGCTACTGGCGCGAGGGCGCGTTTGATGAAGCGCGCGTAATCCTTCGAGACGTTCTCGTGCGGCTTGAGGGGCGACGCGATGAGTTGACGGCTATCGCACAGCTTCGCGCCGCTATAGTCGAGTCGGCTGCGACTCGTTACAGCGACGCGATGCGCATCCTTAACGAGGCCGCGCCACTCTTCGACGCAAGCGACGACCATGCTCTCAAGGGAAAGTTTCACAACGAGCTTGCCAGCGTGCTCAATTACCTGAGCGCAGCAGAGCGCCGCGAGGATTACCGTGACCGCGCGCTCCTGGAATACGCAGCCGCGAGCTTTCACTTCGAGCAGGCAGAGCACACGCGCTACCATGCGGCTGTTGAAAATAATCTTGGATTTCTCTTCTTATCCGCAGGGCGTTTCAATGATGCCCACCTGCATCTTGACCGCGCGCGTCGCCTGTTCGTGCGTCTGAAAGACAGCGTTCACATCGCGCAGGCGGACGAAACCAGAGCACGCGCTTTTCTGTCGGAGGGACGGTTTGTCGAGGCCGAAAAAGTTGCGCGACACGCCCTCGGCACGCTGCGCAAAGGCGGCGAGTACGCGCTTCTGGCAGAGGCTTTGACGACGCATGGGACTGCGCTCGCGCGCATGGGTCGCCACGTCCCTGCGCGCGCCGCTCTGGAAAGCGCGATAAGGGTGGCGCAGCAGGCGGGCAGCCCTGAAGGTGCGGGGCTGGCCGCACTCACAATCATAGAAGAACTGGGCGATCATCTTTCCGTGGATGAAATAATCTCCGTTTACGAAGAGGCCGACCAGTTTCTGGCCGATTCACAGCACCCGAAAATTCTTCAACGCATGCGCGGCTCTGCGCGCAAGGTCTTCAAGACCAGAAGCGGCAAAGGTGAAAGCCGTGTGATGCAGGAAAGACAGACTCCGGGGCGTAAGAATTCATGGGACAACTTCTCGCTCAAGGAAGAGGTTCGCCGTCTTGAGGAGCACTACATAGAGCAGGCGCTACGTGACGCTGAAGGGAAAGTCTCGCAGGCCGCGAAGCTTCTTGGCTTCACAGATCACGGTTCGTTGAACTCTTTATTGAAGGGCAAGCACCAGCATCTGCTTGCTTTGCGCCTGCCCTCCACACCGCGCAAGCGCAGCATTATTAGCTCTCAAAGAGTAAAGAAACGTTGAGCACAGGGCGAAAAATGTCTGGCGTCTCCGATCTGGAAGAAATTTCCATAAGTAGGCAAATCCCATATACACAGAAATTAATGCTTGACAGGCCGACGGTTTGAGATAGAATATGCTCGTCACCCCGTAGGGATTCATAGAAGTCTCGATTGAAAAGTATAAAAGTCCTTGGACTAAAAGATGAGTCCGGGTCTGGAGGAAGATTATCATGAGGTACAGGGAAAGCTGTGCCAGGCGCGTCGTAGCCGTGGCTCTCAGTCTGGCGAGTTCGTTGAATCTGCTTATAATCGGTCTCATCCCTTTCGGCCAGACAAGAGGCGCTTCCTCTCACGCCCGGCTTAATCCAGAGGCATCTGCAATAAGCGGTAATCAACAAGCGCCTCATCAAGACATAACCACACCGGACTCTACTGAGCGCGCACGCTCTATAGAAGCTTACGGCCAACTGCCGCTCAGTTTCACTGCGAATGAAGGGCAGGCGGACGAGCGTGTGAAGTTCGTTTCGCGCGGGCAAGGCTACAATCTGTTCTTAACTTCATCCGAGGCCGTGCTTGAATTGCCAGAAGAGAGAGCGCAGGGAAGTAGAGTGACAGATGCGCGTCGCGCTCTACATTCCCCCCGAAAATTTTCCGTGCTGCGCATGAGTTTGGAAAATGCCGCGTCTCAAACGCATGTTACGGGCGAGGAAGAGATGCCGGGCAGTGTGAATTACTTGATGGGCAGCGACCCGCAGAAGTGGCGAAGGAACTTGCATGCTTACGGCAAGGTAAAGTACGCGAACGTATATCCCGGAATTGATCTCGTTTACCACGGCAACCAGCGCTCGCTCGAATACGACTTCACGGTTGCTCCCGGCGCAGACTATAAAAATATACGATTGTCTTTCGACAGCGCGACTAGAATGCGTTTAGACAGGAGCGGCAACCTTGTCATGCATACTTCGGGTGGCGAGATAAGACAGCCGAAGCCCGTGCTCTATCAGGAGGTGGACGGCGCGCGGCGAGAGGTTTCCGGCAAGTACGTACTTCTTGAGCGGGGCAAGATCGGTTTCCGCGTCGGGTCATATGACGAGAGCCTTCCGCTTGTGATTGATCCCGTGCTGGTTTATGCGACTTACTTCGGCGGCAGTGGCGGGGACGAGTCTTACGGCGTAGCCGTTGACGCAGCAGGCAGCGCCTATCTCACAGGTCTGTCAGGCTCGCCGGATTTTCCGACTACGGCGGGCGCTCTCCGCCGCACCTCGACATCCGGCGAGGCGTTCGTGCTGAAACTCGCGCCGGACGGCTCTTCAATCGTTTACAGCACTTTCTTAGGCGGCGCTGAGAATGACATAGGCGAGGAGGTTCGCGTTGATGCTGCGGGCAACGCTTACGTGGGCGGGTGGACTAGCTCGCACGACTTCCCGGTGCGAAACGCTTTTCAGCCCACGCACGCGGGCGGCGTGGACGACGCCTTCATAACGAAGCTGAACTCTTCAGGCTCTGACATTCTTTACTCTACTTACCTGGGCGGCAGCAATCAGGAGATAGCTACAGATTTGGCGCTGGACTCTGCCGGTAATGCTTACGTCACGGGGTTGACCTTCTCGTCAGATTTCCCAACCACGGCGGGCGCTTTCAGGCGTACGCCGCAAGCAGGAACGCCCGGCGGAGAAGGCTTCGTTACGAAGATCAATACGAATGCTTCGGGCGCTTCCTCTTTAATCTACTCGACCTATTTCGAGCCGGGGCGAGGCGTGGCCGTAGA
>DATHJK010000067.1:0-5921 GCA_035316225.1 Pyrinomonadaceae bacterium | reverse complement strand
AATCCATTCATCGCAGCAATGAAAGCGGAGGTTTCTTCATGTTTAGAATGGGAAAGAATGCCAGTACGGATCAGACCGATACCGAACACACGAACGACAATCAGACTGCACAATACAATTCGTCACGCAGCTACGGCCAGTCTTATCAGCAGCCCCAGCCTGCGCCCCCCGCGCAAGCTTCGGTCAGCAATTCCGGTACGCGCGCCGTTACAGAGAGTGAGTCGCTGGCGCGCGACATCAAGGACGGAAACTTGAGCGGCTACGTGGGCAACGGCACGGTGCTCACGGGCGAGGCGAACTTCAAGATGATGCTGAGAGTGGATGGACACCTCTCTGGCCGCGTCAGTTCTGAAGACGGCACGCTCATCGTCGGCACCAACGGCGAGGTGGACGCCAACATTGACGTGGCAGTGGCAGTCGTACACGGCACTGTTAACGGCGACATCGTAGCAAGCCAGCGGCTCGAATTGGGGCGCGCCGCCAAGGTCAACGGCAACATTCAAACTCCGTCGCTCGTCATCGAGCAGGGCGCGGTATTTGAAGGAAGCTGCCGCATGATGCAGCAGAAGGCCGCCGTAGAAGAGCGTGCGCGCGGCGCAGCAGCCAGCTCAGGCGCAAGCGAGTCATACGACAGCGAAGCTCTGGATACTTCCGGCATGGAAGCGGTCAGCGACACCAGTTCCACAGATGATTCGACAGACCTCTCCAGCTATTCGGACGTGGCTAGCTAAGAGTGGTAGAGAAACCGGGAAGATGAAGAAGGCGCTTCAGGTTGACTTAAGCCTGAAGCGCCTTTCCTCTTTTGCTCTCTAGGAATTCTCAAGGCTCGAAATGGTAGACGATAACGCCGGTGACTTTGACGGGTTGCCCTGACAGCCTTGTGGGCGCAAACTTCGCCTGCCGCGCAGCCGCAACCGCAGCGGGTTGAAGCAACCGAAGCCCTGAAACGGCGTAAGCCTTGATGACGTTGCCCTGCTCGTCAACGACTACTTGCACTATGACATTCCAGTATCCTTCAGCTATTCTCGCATGATTCGGGTATTTCGGTTTCGGCAGGCTGATGGCCTTGCTGTTCAGCACGCCGCCTGAAATTGGTGCCCTAGGCCGATTGGTAGGCGGTCTAGGCTGAGGTGGCAGAGGCTCTTCCTCAGCATCCTGCGTGATGGGAACCGGAGCCACCAGCGTGGAGAGTTCCATCTCTGTCGTCATCGGTAGCAAATCATCATTGGTATCTGCTCCTCTTTCATCCGTTTCTCTGCTTCTGGCCTCGTGAAGCTCTGTGCTTCGCCTTAGCGCTTCGCCCAACTGCCCCATTAAATCTGCTTTCAGTTGAGCGTTTCCCTCCATCTCGGCGGCCTTCGCCATTTCAATCAACAGGTTCGACTTGTAAGCCCATGCCTGCTCAATCTCGGGATCAAGGGCGATGGCGGCCTCAATCATCTCCATGCCGTGCGCCTGACACCTCTTCGCCGTATCGAAATCACTACGGTTTTCCGGCATGAGGTAGTGTATAACCGTCTGTCCATTCGGCTGCGTTATTGACCGTTTCACGGCTCGTTGATCTGTTATGTCGTAAGAACAATTCCAATCAAAACTAGCCAGAACAGTGTAAGCTTGAGCGCGCTTTTTCGCGGGCATCGTGCTATTGAGTGCGCGCTGCAAAATCCACTCGCGCCGTTGCTCAAGCTCATTCAGGGAGCCGTAAAGCTGAGCGACGCTCATGTAGGCTGCGTCGTTATTTGGCTCGCCTTGCAGAAACATCTTGTAAGCTTCAATGGCCTCATGTGCTTTAACTCTGTTCGCATCGGTGTCAACGCCGAGTCGGTACTGCGCGTGAATTGTGCGCGCCAGAGCGAATTTCGCGAGCCTGTTGTTCGGGTCAATCTCAAGAGCGCGTCGTGCGTGCTGTTCCGCTTCAGCAAAATGCCCTTCGTTGTAGGCTCTCGTCATCTCATCCAACTCTGCGCGGACTTCGCGCTGCCTGTCGGCAGTTGAACCTTGCTCGGCCACGTTGCTTTGCTGAGGCTGCATATTCGCGGTCTGAGCTTGATTCAGTGATGATGACGCGAGAAGGAAGAGGATAATGTAAAGAGCCGGTTTCATAAGTTTAACTCCTGAAAAGTTGGCTGGCTGAATGTAGGCGACTCGTATAGTGTCCTGTGAAGTATTTACGCTTCGGCGCAAAGCATATCACTGAACAGCGGCTTCAACCATAGCTTTCTGCACTGAAGCTTCTGAGACTTGATTATAGAAAACCCGTATCATCGCAAGATACTTCTTTCCACTTGACATGAGCGCCGTCTCTACCTGATACATAGAATGAAGAGCTTCCCCCTTCTGAAAAGAAGGGTTACGAATTTAATCATCCATAAACTAAACGCCGGAATTCGATGCCGAATAATTTGACGAATAAGCTCAAACACGTCGCTTCGCTGAAGCGGCGCGCGTTGCTCTGCGCTCTCTTAACGTGCGCGTTCTGCCTCTTGCTGTCGAATAGCAGTTCAGGACAGAGGCGCGGGCGCTCCAATCCGCAGCCGCAGCCGCGCGTTGCTCCGACGCCCCCCCCCATCTCCGAAGAGATAATGCTGCGCATACTGAGCGCGGAGGACGAAAGACGCTGGGATCAGCAGTTGGCCGCGTTGCTCACGGATAGGGACGCGCGCGTGCGACGCCGCGCTGCGCTCGCTGCGGGGCGCATCGGCAACGCAGATGCGGTTGAATCTCTGGTTAGTATGCTGCGCACGGACGCTGACATGAGTGTTCGCGCGATGGCCGCGTTCGCATTGGGCGAGATTGAAGCGCCCGCAGGGACTGATGATGCTATCACCGCTTTAATTGATAGCGAAACAAGCGAGAGGTCGCATGAAGGAAGCGAACTGCGCGTGCGCGTAATCGAGGCTATGGGCAAGATTGCAGCCGCGTTGCCGCAGGCCGAAGGAGTGAACGCGCGTCTGCTCGGCGGAGCAATCTTAGACGCGCTCAGATTTGAATCGGGCAGGAATCGCGCGCAGGCCAACAGGGAAGTTAGCCTCGCGGGATTGACGGCTGCGCTTCGTGCTAAGCCCGATGAAGCGAGCACGGTCATCATAAATTTTCTGGGACACACGGACGAGCGCGTTCGCGCCGACGCAGCAAACGCGCTCGCTAGACTGAGAGCAAAAAACGCGAACACGCAGTTGCGCACCCTTTTAATGAGAGACACGGATGCGATTGTGCGTGCCAACGCCGCGCGTGCACTCGGCGCTGCCGAAGATCAGGCTTCCTCCGATCTGCTGTTGCAGCGCGCCCTGAATGACACGGACTCGCGTGTTCGCGTCAGCGCCATACGCTCGCTCGGAGCATTGAAGTCTGCGAGCGCAGCCGCGCCTCTTCTCGAACGGGCTAAAACTCTATTCAATCATTTCAGAAATTCCGCGTACAGGCCGCCTCTTTATCAGCCGGTTGATGTCATAGAGCTTCTGGAAATAACAACCTCGCTCGGACGCATTCTGGCAGGCACTAACAATCAGGATGCTGTGGCGTGGCTCAGAGATTTTCGTGCTGCTGAAGCAATGACAGCGCCTGAAATCGAGATAGCTTTCGCGCGCATCGCGCCCGCTGCTTATTTACGCGATCCGCCGCTTAGCAGGCTTTCGGATCAGGCAACGCACGCGCGGCTCGAATCCGACTGGCGCGTGGCCTCAAGCCTTGCGCAGGGGTTAAGCGAAATCGCAGGGATGACAGCGGCGGCTGCCGGCAACGGCATAGTCTTTCTTCAAGCAGACGCACAGACTATGGTGCGCTCACTGTTGAATGAACCTGCCTTGCCCGCGCCTGCGCGGTCAGATGTCCTGCGCTCGCTCGCGGCTTTCAAGCCCGCAGACCTTGCAGAGATTTTGCGTAAAGAGTTGAAGAACGCTGACGTAATAGTTCGCGCGAACGCCGCAGACATGCTGGGCGACCTACAGCCTGACGAGGCAAACGCGCGTGCTCTTATAGAAGCGTTGCCTGCGGCGCTGCGTGACGAGATGAACGACGCCGCGCTCGCTATTCTTGATTCGCTGGCAAAGCAGAAGACTGCGAAAGCCAACGATGCAATCAAGACCGCGCTCGATTCTCAGGATCATCTAATACGTCGCCGCGCCGTCGAGCGCTTGAGGGAAACAGGCGCAGGCGATTTCTCAGCGCGCATAGGAATTGTGAAGACGCGCAACACCGTTGCGGATTACCGGCGCGCTCTAGCTCGTAGCGGCAAACTGGTGCGCGCCGTCATCAACACGACGAAAGGCTCGTTCACGATTGAGTTGCTGCCGGACGACGCTCCGCTCACCGTTGACAACTTCGTGCAGTTGGCTGAGCGCCACTTCTTCGATAACCTCCCGTTCCATCGTGTCGTGCCGAACTTCGTCATACAGGGCGGCGACCCGCGCGGCGACGGCAACGGCGGCCCCGGCCAGCAGATTCGTTGCGAGATAAACGAAGTGCCTTACGAGCGCGGCGCGGTCGGCATGGCTCTTTCGGGTAAGGACACGGGCGGCTCGCAGTGGTTCGTCACGCACGCGCCCCAGCCGCATCTTGATGGAGGCTACACGGTTTTCGGGCGCGTCACGGACGGCATGGACGTGGTTGACCAGATAGCGCGCGGCGATAGAATTTTAAGCGTAACGATAACGGAAGGGGCGCGCCCTGCATCTAATACGACGCGCACGCCTCGTGTGCGACAGTAGCCGAAAGAGCGCGTGCGGCTGAGGGTTAAGGCGACAGCGTAATTCAAAGCAGAAGAGCAAGTCCGGCAAAGAAGAAGCATAGCTGAAAATTGAAACAAGCATTACGAAAACTCGATTTTCCTGCGGCGCGTGTGTGCCTGTGCCTCGCGCTCGCTTCCGCAACTCTGCTGCCTTCAGTCTTCGCTCAGCAAGATTCAGCCGCGCAAGCTACGAGTGCTGCTACGGCGCGCCCTCAATACAGTATAAAGATGGAGTTGGATTTTGATGCGCGCTCTTTTCAGGGCACCGAGCGCGTGCTCTGGACTAACAGAAGCGAGCATGCGACCAGCGTAATCTTCTTCCATCTCTATTCAAACATGCGCGTGCCGCAACGTGTCGCAGCGCCTGCAACGTCCCCGGCACAAACTGCGAATCCTTCATCATCAATACCAGTGCCCGCCGCCGCTGCTCCCGCACAGGACGAGCCGCGCATTGACGTTAGCGATGTTCGCTCGGCAACGACGGGCGAGCCGATTGCTTTCGCGCTGGACGATCAGGAGACGACGCTGCGCGTGAATTTGAATAACCCTCTGCCCGAGGGAGCTTCCATTGAGATAGAGTTGAAGTACAAGGGAAGCGTGCCCGAAATCGACCCGGAAGAGACCAGCCTGTTCGTTCACGTTTTGCAGCAGGTCGGGGCTGCGCTCAGAAGCGAGCGCGAGATGCGGCGTGCGCGCGACGTAAACTTTCGCTGTCGCGGTATGATGCTTCTGGGAACATCTTACCCCGTTCTCGCCACGCGAGAGGGCGACGATTGGCAGCGAAAAGTCGAGCCGACCATAGGCGACATGGTGTTTACGGAGACAGCAGACTACAAGGTCACGGTTGATGCGCCCGCAGACCTTGCCGTTTACGGATCGGGCGAAGAGCATGAGACGCCCGCGAGCGGCACACGCCGCGTAACGGAATTTTCGGGAGAGAATTTAAGGGATTTCGCGCTCTTCGCGGGGCGCTCGCTTCGCGCCGAAGAGCGTGTGATTAACGGCGTGAAATTGCGCTCGATCTTTCCGGCAGAGCATGAACAGATTGGACACCGCGTGCTCGCGCAATCTGAAGATGCCGTGCGCACTTTCGTCTCGCGCTTCGGGCCAATGCCGTACCGAACCATTAACATAGTAGACGTGCCGCTCGTCTCAGGCGTAGGCAGTGTGGAATTCGCCGGCCTGTGCGCGATTG
>DATHJK010000066.1:0-4590 GCA_035316225.1 Pyrinomonadaceae bacterium | reverse complement strand
GCTGCCGTAGCCATGACCATATCACGCGCGCGTGCCATCTTGCAGCGCTCGTCAGCTCTGAATTCGGCTACGCTCTCTGTTCTTGAAAACTTCGCTCGCTCAACCACTCAGCTTCCCGGTCGCAAGCTCGCATTCTTCATCTCCGACGGCTTTTCACTTTCACACACACAGGCCACAGACGCTTACGCGCGTATGCGGCGAATCACGGAATCATCTGCGCGCTCAGGTCTGGTCATCTACACTCTGGACGCGCGCGGCCTTATGGCAAGCACGTCCGGGGCCGAGAACGCAGGGATACGCGACGAGACAAACATGCAGGCTCGCGCAGCAATAGGCGACATAGCCGGTTCACAGGAGAGCCTGCGCGTTCTAGCGGAAGAGACTGGCGGGCGGGCGCTCATCAACACCAATGCGCTCGGCAATGCCCTCACTAAAGCTATGGACGAGACATCTTCTTACTACCTGCTGGCCTGGCGGCCTGAGCCGAATAGCTTGCAAGCAAACCGCGCACACCGTATCGAAGTGAGCGTTAAGAGCAGACCTGACCTGACGGTTCGCATGCGGAAGAATTTCTATAACCAGGAGGCGCGAACGCCTTCCGCATCAAGGCAAAATTCCGGGGAAAGAAACGCGCGTGCCGCGACGCCTGAGAGCGAATTGGCTGTCGTCCTACGCTCTTTCTATCCGCGCCGCTCTCTTCCGACATCCGTATCTGTAGGCTTTCTTGATCTACCTAATTCAGGCATATCGCTGACGACGACGGCGCAGATTGATACCGCAGTTTTGAACCTGGATTCGTTGAGCGAAGGTCAGAAGGCTGTGATTGATGTTGCGGTGGCGGTCTTCGACGGACAGGACAGGTACGTTTCCGGCTACAAGCAGCAGTTCACAATTCAGCCGCGCTCATCTAATTCCACAGCGCCGCGCCGCGCCCTTCTCAACCGCCAGTTCCCCGTTCAGCCGGGTCTCTATCAGGTGCGAGTCGCCGCGCGCGAAGAGCAATCCGGGAGAACGGGCAGCGCCGTCGAGTGGGTTGAAGTTCCCAACCTCTCGCAAGGCAAGCTGGCGCTGAGCGCTCTCTTCATAGGAGAGCCTGCAAGCAGTTCGACTGAGAACAGCGACGACGAGATCGAAGCCACGCGCATCACGCCTGACCACCGCTTCTCAAGAGCTTCCAGCTTGCGCTTCGTCACCTACATCTACAACGCCGCACACGCGCCGAACGCTCAACCCGACATCGCGCTTCAAGTCCAGATATTTCGCGGCGACCAGCCCGTTCTGACCGCCCCGCTACGGAAAGTCGCACTGGCCTCCGAAACAGACCTCGCTCGCATCCCCTACGCCGCAGAGATTTCGCTCAGCAGTATCCCCGCAGGCCGCTACATCCTTCAGGTCACAATCATAGACAAAATCGCGCGGGCGAGCGCAACCCAAAGAATTAATTTTGTAGTTGAATGAGGAAGGTTTAAGAATTGCTGAATCGAATCTCTTATGCCCTTGGCGGCTGTTCAAGATTTGCTAGGCGTTGTTCAACTTTTCTGTAATCAGCACGGGTTTGAATTACATCATCGTTAAGAACGCTAAATCGCCTATCAAGATTATCCATCCTGCCACCTAATTCAATTAATTCTGCAAGCGCACGCTCCCAGATAGGTTTCGTATCATAAGCACGCGCTTCGAGCTTTTCTAAGCGCTTGTCCACGTTATCAAGCCTGGCATCAACATTACCAAGTCGCGCATCAATGGAATCCAGACGCGCAAGAATGAGCTTTAGATTGTCATCCGGTAAATTCTGTGTTGTCTCTTGGCTCATATAGAGATTATGTGGCTTATCAGGACTGCATTCAAGTGCGAATTGATGGACGATGAAAGGACAAAGCGTCGCTTTCACCGCCCATCCATTACCGGCCTGAAGGTTTCGTGCAGACAGCTTCAGACTTTTGTTGCTGTACCCTCTTTCGCCTTTCTTGAAGTGCGTTTGATTTCATCCTGACGCGCACCGCCCGCTTTCTCGTACTGGTCGCTGTTCTTACCATGCAGCGCACCGACTCCGGCCAACATGCGCGCGGACATATCTCTGGTTCGAGTTTCCAATGCGGTCACTTGATTGCCTTTCTCGTCCAGAGCGGCAATCGCAAGGTTGTATTCGTCCAATGCCGATTGCGTTTGCGTTATTAAAACTTCAAAGGCGACTACCGTAAGCCCCTGTCCCAGATCGAGCGTCGGGGAGATTGATTTAAGGTTGCTGACAGGTCGAAAGCTCAATCTAGCGAGTGCTGGCATGTAGGATGGTTAATCCTATAATCTCACCATCTTCGTAGCGAATGATGACATCATCGTCGGTCAGTTCACTGTCCGTAGCATTTGAAGGTTTCTTGAAGTTGATATATAGCACATCGGCTTCGTCGTCGTAGCTTGACCAGAGATAACGATGCGGCGAGCGCATGACTGCCGGAACAATGTTGAGATATTCAGTTAAGTTTTGGAGGGCCATATCTGCTGTCTCCGATTAAGACGCGACAATTGTTTGGTTAAGAATGCGGTAATGATGAACCCCTCTGCCGCATTCGCTTCACGATATACTACAACGAGAGCTTTACTTGTTTCTACTATCCGCACAGCCAGAAGTTCGCCAGCACCGCCAGCCATGACTCGTTCGGCATTAGAAATCGTTTGGAGCACCTCTGCGCGCATTCCAGACAACTCGCCATGCTCCTCTACAATATGAGTCCATCGCTCATCATTCAATCTAATCGTGACGCCGTTACGAGAGATGGCTGTGTGCGTCATTGCGTTGCGGCCTCGACAATCCTGATCTCTTCTTCGGTCAATGCATACAGATCATAGACTAGCGCATCAATCTGCTTATCTGTAGCATCAATGCGTCGCTGAAGCATTGTGCGGTCTTGGTCTGTACGAGCAGATGCGAGTTGCTTGTGCAGGTCTAGCATTCTTTCAACTAATTCAACCATGCTGTTATGGCGAACCCTATCAGTTGAATCAGAAAAGTTAATTCTGCGTAAAGGAAACGGATTAAGATAGTGTGTTTTAAAACGAAAATATCCCCCTCGTAATACATTTCCGGTATTCGCGAGAAACCACCACATCACTATTGAATTCAATAGTCCTAGCCAATACTGATTCTTTTCTTGTAATGACAGTGATGGCAACAAGCTATAAACGGTTGTATTGTGGTATAGATTATTGGTATCCAAAGTCATGTTGCAGCCAAGACTAATTTCCGCAGCGATAATCCGCTCGCGTTCAAAAGCAGCTATGGAACGCGCACGATGGCATGAGTACCAGTATTTAGGATTGGTTTTATACTTGACGCGCAAATCTTTAAGCTCATTCTTATATTGTTTCAAATATCTATAGGCTAGAGGATACTCACTTGCTAACTCATCTTCCTGAAGAATTACTGTTTTTCCCTCAACCAATTTATAAGGATAAATGCAATAATATTTGAATGAAGTCTCTGTATAGCGAGACACATCCTCGCCCTTGAGCAAGGGCTTAAGAATTCCTTTTTCTATTTTTATGTTGCCCTCTTCACGTTGAGAGAAGCATTCAATTATTTTCCCATTCTCAGATATTGGCGCTAAGAGATAGATTTCATCAATACCTGTGACAATCCCTTGAAATACGCTTTCAAACACGTCACCAACCGTAAATGTCTGCTGTCGTAATTTTTCTATTAATCCTTGTGTTGAAGATAGAGTTAGAGTCCACGGTTCCGAGGAAAGGCTCTGATATTTGTATTCAGCGAAATCTTTTTTATCCAAAGCAGCTAAACCAAGAGGCATTTCCGGTGGCAACAAAGTAGGAAACTCATAATAGGAGAAGCACTCTTTCCTACTTTTCTTGAGCAGTAGGATTCCGGTATAAGTAGATGCTTGGCTAAAGATGAGGTTATTCCCAAAGCTGATAAAAGTTTCTAGTGCGTAGTTCTTAACTAAGAACTCTCTCAATCCTGAGCCGAAATCTGAATTAAGAAATTTATGTGGACAGATGAAGCCAAGAAAACCATCTTCCTTTAATAAGCTGAATCCTTTTTCTGTAAATAGCAAATACAAATCAAAACGTTTGACAGCGCTTTGATAATGCTTAATAAAATAATCAATTTGATTGCCGTAATATTCTTGAAGTCCTTGAATACGCAAGTAAGGCGGATTGCCAATCACTGCATCAAACCCGCCGTCCTTCATAATCGTGGGAAACTCTTTCTCCCAATCGAACACATTGATGCGATTCAGTTCCTCATCGCCCAGTTTGCTCGCCTTCGCGTCATCATAAAAATCCGGCCCGATGAGCGAATTGCCGCACTTGATGTTGCTGCCCAGATCAGGCAACACGCGCTCGTGCAATAGTCGCATCTGTCTCGAAAGGCTCTGCTCCGTCTCGCCCTCAAGCACTTTCAATAGCAGCGATAGCTTGGTGACCTCAACGGCCTGCGCGTCAATGTCCACGCCGTAGATGTTGTCGAGCAGGATGCGCTTGCGCTCGGCGATGGTGAGCCGCCAACCGCCGGAAGCCTGCACGAGCACGGGCCGGCTGCCTTTGGCCCACTTGACCGGATCGTTTTTGCCG
>DATHJK010000065.1:0-3410 GCA_035316225.1 Pyrinomonadaceae bacterium | reverse complement strand
TCTCACCATCCGCCCCACCTCAAAACAGATACTTGACTCCGAGCAGCACATTGACATCCGTGCGCAGCATCATCGGCCCCGTGTTTCGTATGACAGGGATTTGAACGCTCCCTTCGATGACGAACCGAGGGTGCGCGGCATATTGCAGACCGGGCGACAGGTAATATTCGGTTGACCTGCTCCCGTCCACTACAACGCCGTTTACGCGGCCACGCCCTCGCTCGACGAAGTTGGTTTCAAGGATAGCGAACAATTCATGCCCCGGCGCTTGATAGTTGCGCGGCAGCAGCACGTATTCAAGGTCTGTGTTGACGCGCATCTCATGTCCTAAACGAAAGCCCGCGCGCTCACTGCGCAAGATGCCTTCAGCGTTCCCGCCGAAGATGAATCTGCCGCCCGCCTGCGAGAAAGCAATATCAAAATGAGGGGAGAGACCGCCGTTAATCGGCGTAAGCTGTTGCCGAACGAAGGCCGGAGTATTGATTTGATTTGCGGTCGGAGCGCTCTTTTTTCCCGTTGGCAACTCTAGCCCAAACCTGAAAGCAGCCTGGCGATCTCCATAGGTTTTCACAGTGCGATAGAAACGGTATTTACTCCACAGCGTGATGTTGCCCAGACCAGCGCCAGACCCCGAAGTTATTCCATTATCGAAAGCAGTACGCGAAAGAGGCACTTCAGCTTCTAGCTGAAGGCGTGGCGACGGCGTGTAAGAGACGCTAACGTCCAGCACCTGCCTGTTCACGTTAAGAGTTCCGAGATGCTGTTTTATCAGGTAGAGGCGCGGCGTCACTGCGCCTCCCTTATAGACGGTCAGCCCCGGCGTGGTCGTGCGAATCGGCGCTAAAGGCTTCGCTGGCAGAATCTCTTCCACAACAGGCATGAAAGATGAGTCAGCTTCAAAGCTCAGGGGCGAGAATATTACGGGAGAAAAGTATCTAGCATTTGCGCCATCTGGCGCGGCTTGTCTGTATACACTCTGCGCTTTCTTCAGCGTGCGCGGCGAGACGGCCTCGCGCGCCGACACGCCCTCTCCTCCTTCGGTTTTCCAGTCGCCGCTAATCTCTACGCGCTCACCTCGGCTTGCGTCCGCCAGCAGCGTGCTCAAGTTTTCACCCTCAAGAGTGAAGCGCTGCCCTGACGGATCAGTAACGAGCACCCAGTTCTGGCCGTCGCGTTCGAGCGTTCCTGCAACTGTTATCTCCGCCGCATCCAGCGTGTAGCCAGCTTTTTTGAGCGCCGCTTTCAACTGTGCGAAGGAGATCAATTTATTGGGCTTAGGCGTGAACAGACCTATGCCCTTTTTAATGTCTGTGATTCGAATCTCTCCGAGTGTCGGTGCGAAATCTAGACGGCTCACGGCCTTCTGAATATTGAAGACTCAATTGCCGCACAGGTAGCCAGCGATGTGCATCTGCACTCGCTTAACTTCTGCGCTGGAACTGGCAGCGCTGCAAGAGAGCAGCAACAGTCCCATCAAGACCGAAATGATATTTCTTTTCATTTCTACTTTTCCCCTTCCTAAAGTAAGCAGATGGTTTCGTGCTTTCGGAGCGTTTTTCGTGCGGTGCGGCCACAGCGACGAAGAGACGAAAGCTTCAACGACCTACATGCAAGTAGGCACACTACGACCCTGCTTCTTTTAGATCAGGAGCGCGAGATGGCGTATATAGGCGGGATTAGAATATTGTTGATAGCCGTGTGGCGAGTTGATGTTTGCAGCTTGTGCGCCCGGCACTTCGACAGTACGAAGTAGGACTGCGCTATCTGGAGTGATGGCGAGCGCGGGCGCGATCTTGAAAGTGTTGGATGGTACAGGCGTACCCGGCAATGAGCAGTTCAGGGCGCAGCACAGCCGCGCCGCTTCCACCGCAGGTGTGTTGCTGCGCGACTGAGCCGCTTTACAGCAATCAGGCATATTGGTCATTGCGTAACCCTGCTCGCCTGCATGCATCGGCACACCGGCCAATGCGCTACCGGCAAGCGCGAGAATCAACACCATAGATGTAGCCCATTTCACCATTGCCTGAGAGAATCTATTAAACACAGTAGGAGCCTGTCAAGCGCTATGTATACAAAAAGTAAGAAAGGGCAACACGTCGGGCTGCCCTTAATTTATTGATGAATGGCTGGGAGACTAGGATTCGAACCTAGATAGCCAGATCCAGAGTCTGGAGTCCTACCGTTGGACGATCTCCCAATAATGCGCTTGAGAAAAATTTACGTGCAGAAAGCGTGAGTTGTCAACCGCGCACCGTCTCGAAAGAAGAAGCGAGCAGTTGTATGGTGAGAAGAAAAAGTTGAAAGCTGCAAGGTTGCTCTTGATTGAGAGCGCGCATCGGCGCAGAATATAGGGGCCGCAAGTCAAGTCAATCAAGTCGCGTGAGAAACTGTAAAGAGCGCCTCCCACATCAATGCTCCTTAAAAGAGAAGCGTGACTACAAATTTGAGGATGAAAATGTGTCCCGACGACTCTACGCTTAACGAAGAATCAGGTGCTTTGACGAACGAAGAACGCTTGCGCGCTCTCGTCGCCGAGTATGAAACGAAACTCTCCGACATCATCGATCTTGTTGCGCGCGTGCGTCACGAGATCAACAACCCGCTCACGGGCGTCATAGGCCAGGCGCAACTGCTGCTGCGCGAGCCACTCGGCGAGAAGGCGCGCCAGCGCGTCGAGACCATAGAGCAACTTGCCGGGCGCATACGCGACACCGTGGCACAGCTACGCACAGTGCAGCGCGCTCAGCCACACAAGTCTTTGGAAGATAAGAAGGCGGAAGCAGAAATGCCGCGACATAAGATAAGTTCTTGACTTTAGCGAATTGCGCTTGCATTGATACCGTAAACAGAGGTTTCACTTCGATGTTTATTGACTTCGATAGTATCAATGCAACTGCAAACTGCTATAGACATGCTTCTTAAATGAATCCTCCTGCCGCAACATAAAAAGGGCGGCTCATATAAAAGCCGCCCCCTGCATATTTGTAGCTAAGTGAATGCTAAACGCTTACTTCTTCATGTGCTTCCTCAATGAGATAAGGCGAAGCCTTCGCGGTCTGCTCTTCACTGTCTTCCGCTAAGATAGCGCTTATGATTGGCAGGCTGAGCGTGTTGGTCTTTGCGATGCCGGGCACGTTGTGGCCTTTGGCGTAAACAGCGTGACGACCGTGCTCGCTGTACCATTCGGAGAGGTTGGCGGTCTTGTGCATGTTCTCTATGATCTGCCGCCAGCCTACGCCCGTGTTGTAGGCGCAGAAACTTATCTCGCCTTCCTGCGTGCCGTAAGGTATCACGCACATCTCCGTGCGGCGGAAATCATAATTGAACAGGTCCTGAAACCACATGCCCTCGACACAGAGCACGCGCCATGTGTCGTTTGGGTCGTCCGCCGTTTGCGTCTTCATGCGGTC
>DATHJK010000064.1:0-3455 GCA_035316225.1 Pyrinomonadaceae bacterium | reverse complement strand
TTCCCGCCGCCGCTTCTTCCAGAGTTATCTCAAGGTCGTAGCGAAGATCAGCGCCGCGCTGCGCAGATGAACGTCTGGACCCGGAGCGCGAGCCTGCGCCGAAAACATCGCCGAAGCCGAACAGGTCGCCCAGTATGTCTTCAAGCCCGCCAAAGCCCGGAGCGCCCCAGCTTGCGCCCGCGCCGCTCGATACGCCAGCATGGCCGAAGCGGTCATAACGATTGCGCTGCTCGGCGTCGGACAGAACCGAATAGGCTTCTGCTGCCTCTTTAAACTTCTCTTCGGCATCATTGTCGCCAGGATTTTTATCAGGATGATGTTTGACTGCAAGGCGACGATAAGCGCTTTTAATCTCCTGCTCTGTGGCAGTTCGATTCACACCCAGTATTTCGTAATAATCTCGTTTACTCATTTTTCAGCTAGTCCGATACGTATTCAACACAAATCAGTACCGCAGGCGGTACTGATCTTTTAATCATAACCGCATTCAGCAATCGGCGGCCAGCGCGCAAGGCTCAAAACGCGCAAGGCCGCCGGTTTTGTTGAGATACGAAAATATTTTTCTATTGTTTCGCCTATGCCTCATGCGCGGGCGCACTGTTCGCAGAGAGCATCAGCGTCGTCAACTGAACCGCTACGCGCTCTACGCCTGAGAGGGCGCGCTCCAACTCGCCAAGATTATCGGATTTCAGCGCCGCCTCGCCCTCGCTCAGCATGCGCTTGGCTATCTCTTTATCGTTCTCCGATAATGACTCGCCAAACTCGGTGAAAGATTTCTTGGTGTTGCGAATCAGGCTGTCCAGCTTATTCCGAATCGTGATGGCTTCGCTCATGCGGCGGTCTGTGTCGGCAGCGGCTTCAGCTTCAGCCATGAGGCGACTGATCTCGTCGGGCGAGAGACCGGAAGTGGGCGTGATTCTCATCTGCTGCTCCCTGCCCGTCTCTTTATCGCGCGCAGAGACAGAGACGATTCCGTTCGCATCCACCTCGAAAGCTACTTCAATCTGAGGTGTTCCGCGCGGAGCGGATGGAATACCCACAAGCTCGAATTTTCCCAGCGAGCGATTGCCCGTCGCGATTTCGCGCTCGCCCTGAAGCACGTGAATCTCAACGCACGACTGGTTGTCTGCGACGGTCGTAAACGTCAAACTGTTGCGCAGAGGGATGGTCGAGTTGCGCTCTATGATTTTCGTGAAAAGCCCGCCGCGAGTCTCAAGACCGAGGCTTAGAGGCAGAACGTCGAGCAGCACTATGTCTTTGACATCGCCCGTGAGCACTCCACCCTGAATCGCAGCGCCCATCGCCACAACTTCGTCAGGATTGATCTCGGCAGAAGGCTCTTTTCCAAAAATCTCTTTGACCGTGCGCGTGACAATGGGCGAGCGCGTCTGTCCGCCAACAAGGATTACTTTGTCAATGTCATTCGGCTGAAGCTTCGCGTCCCAAAGCGCTTTCTGGCAAGGCTCGACCGTCTGCTCTACAAGGTCTGAGATTAGCTGTTCAAACTTCTCGCGCGTTAACGTTTTTGTGAAATGCTTCGGGCCGGATTGATCCGCAGCGATGAATGGAAGGTTGATGTTCGTCTCTGTGACGGATGAGAGTTCACACTTGGCGCGTTCCGCAGCCTCTTTCAATCGCTGAAGCGCCAGCCTATCCTGGCGCAGGTTGATCTGTGTCTCCTCCTGAAACTGCTCGACCATCCAGTTGATGATGCGGTCGTCAAAATCCTCGCCACCCAGGAAAGTGTTGCCCGAAGTCGAGAGGACTTCAAAAACGCCGTCGTTCATCTCCAGGATTGAAACGTCGAACGTGCCGCCGCCAAGATCGTAAACGACAAGGCGCTCGGTCTCGGATTTCCCCAGACCGTAGGCCAGAGCCGCTGCGGTCGGCTCGTTGATGATGCGCTCGACTTTTAATCCTGCAATCTTCCCTGCATCTTTTGTAGCCTGACGCTGCGTGTCGTCGAAGTAAGCGGGAACAGTAATGATCGCATCCGTCACCGATTCGCCAAGAAAATCTTCTGCGGCGGCCTTTAGTCGCTGCAACACTATGCCCGAGATTTCCTGCGGGCTGTAGGTGCGCCCCTGCACGCTGATGCGCGCGTCGCCGTTCGACGAATCAACGATCTGGAAAGGCGAGGAGTCGCGCATGCGTGAAGATTCAGTCGAGCTATATTTACGCCCGATAAGACGCTTCACGGCGTAGACTGTGTTCGCGGCATTCGTGACGGCCTGACGCTTGGCGATCTGGCCGACGAGCCGCTCGCCCTTGTCAGTGAAGCCTACGACCGTAGGCGTCGTGCGCCCGCCCTCTTTATTCGGCACGATCTGAACCGCTCCGCCCTCCAAAACAGCCACGCAGCAGTTCGTCGTTCCCAAATCAATTCCAATAATCTTAGACATAGATTAAATCCAGTGATAAGTGATGAGTGATAAGTGATAAGAAAGTAAGTAGTGAATGGAAGTAAAGCTATTCACTGTTCACGATTCACGGCTTTTCTCTTATCTCTTATCACCTACTTCCTATCTTGTCGCGACTTTTACCATCGCTGGACGCAAGAGCCTCTCGCCTAGACGATAACCGCGCACGATCTCTTGCATGACCGTGTCCGGCTCGAACTCATCTGTCTGCTCGGTAACAACCGCCTCGTGCACGTGCGGGTCGAAAGGTTGGCCCACAGCCGGAACAGGCTCTACGCCCATTGATTCCAGCACGCCGTTCAACTGTTTATGAATCAACTCTACGCCGTGGAAGAAATGGCGAAACTCTTCTGACTCTGTTGCCTCAATCAGGGCTTCCGCGTCCAATGCCCGCCGCATATTGTCCAGGACAGGCAGAAGCTTCTTCGTCACTTCGGCTACGAGACGATTGTAGGTCTCGCCGCGCTCGCGCTCCTGACGCTTGCGGTAATTCTCGAAATCGGCCTGGCGGCGCGCTAGGCTTTCAAGAAGGTCTACGCGCTCCGATGTGAGCCGCTTCAGTTCTGCCCTGGCCGCAACCAACTCAGCCATCAAAGGCCCTGCCGAACTGTTAGCCACGCTAGGCTGAGAGGCCGCATCCCCATTTTTAGTTGACGAAGAACTCTGCGCGGAGGAGCCTGTTTCTGCTTCGTCACTGTCTTCGCGCCCTTCGGGCGTCTCCGCAGGGTCAGGCCCCCCGGCAACGTCCGCGTCATCAGCACGGACGCGCCCTTCATCGGTATCTTCTTCCTGCCCGCGCTCTATTCGTCTTTTAACTTCGGCCTCGTCCTCGTAAGCGGAAGAGCGCCCAATCTCTTCGGAAGAAAGATCACCACCGTCCGACTCTTCTGCTGTAGAAGGCGAATCATCTTCATCAACGAACCGAACTGGAATGCGGTTAGACTTTTGGTTCTTATTTTCTGCCATCATGTACTTATCTGGATTTCTTCGGACGAGGAAGGGCGAGCCGGGGCTTTACCTTCAGTTCGAAGTGGG
>DATHJK010000063.1:0-2343 GCA_035316225.1 Pyrinomonadaceae bacterium | reverse complement strand
CTATCGCTCGCAAATCGTCGTACCAGAGATCAATACCTGCGGGGAATCCGCGAATGCCGGAGATATAAAAGTTGCCTTCCGTATCGGTCCTGTCGCTAGGCTCTCCATCGGCTGCCGCTACAGGCGCTTTCACCGTCACGTTCGGACTGAATGTCATGCCGCCTGAAATGTAGTTGGCAGTGCGGCCCGCATTCTGATTCGGGGTCGGCAAGGGTTCGCCCGGAGCAAGCACAGGTACCATCGCCTGTGAGTCGCAGGCGGCAGTAGTGCCGGGCGCGGCATTGGGACACGGCGATTGCGAATCGTAATAAATGTGCGTGTTCTGTTGGGTGTCAATAAAAACCGGGTCAATCTGTAGAACAATTGTGCTGGCCGCAGTGATAGGGTTGGATGTGTCAGCCGGTTGGTTCACTTTCACGAAGACTGTGGTCGTGAGAAGTTCCGCAACGTTGGGTAGAGATGGCGTGGCCGTTACAACCGTCTCGAATTGCTTAACCCCATCTGCCCAGATGCGTATAGTCCAGTCAGCATCGCCTACGCCAGCACCACAAGCGCCGCATGAAGCCCACCAACGAATCTCCATAGGGCCGCCGATTATCGTCGGACCAGAGAGCGTCCAGACCCAGTTCGGGTCATAGATATTGCGATCACCTGTTCCATCGAGCGCAGGGTTGGGGACATCCCAGTGTCCGGGCGTGCTTGTCCCAAGGGTCGCGGTAGTTTTTAGCGCCGGAAGGGTCGTTGTATTAGCAACGTCGCCATCGCCACTGCCGGTGGAGCCGGAATCATCCGTCGGATTGCCATGAAAGTGTAGCACCGTCGCATTGAAGGCGCGTGTGCGGGGTGTGTGGAAGAAGAGCGGAGCGATTAGGCAAATGGCAATGACGAAGGCAGGTAAGAGAATTCTGAGCCAGTTCATTCTCACGCTCTTCTGCCTGCTTGCTGCGTTCAATTTTTTCATGATGCGCTTCCTTTTTTCGAAATTATCGAACATGTGCTGCTCACTTGACGTGGCGTCCTGCCTGGCTGCCGATGTGAGATTAAAGATGAATCCTAAAGAGACAAATTCATCGCCGCTTGAACAGACAACAGCACGGCTCTCACAAAGCAAGCATGCCTCGTGGCGAGAAGCATTTTGGGTTCAGATTTCAGCCGAAGGGGGAAGGTTCTATCGCACTTCGAGTCGGGGAGGCAGCGACGTGCAATGAACAGCGCATCTGCTAGCGCCAGAATGTTTTCGGTCGGGTACGGAAACGGACATTACCACCAGTGAACTTTCATTGTCAATACTACCGACAAATAGTAGTGCCACTGGCCTGAAAAAAGAGCATCTACAAGGCTAAGAATTTCAACTCATTACAATAATGACAAATTAAAAATGCTAGTTTTGGCGCTCACCATTTACTAGCGTGCTCGATGCCGCTTGAAGAGCATCGCTCAATCTCTCAGTATTCTGCCCGCCGCCCTGTGCCATGTCGGGTCGGCCTCCGCCGCGCCCTCCTAAGAGCGCGCAAGCTTCGCGCATCAGTAGATTCATATCACCTGCGGCGTCCGCAGAGCGTGCGAAGACGAGTCGCGCTGCGTCCTTATCGTGTGAGCCTAGCAGGGCGACTGCTTTTGGATGAGAAGCTATCTGGTGCGCCAGACGCTGGAGTTGTCCTGCGTCGCGGTCGTCAAAGACATGCGCGATGATCTTCGTTCCGTCCTCTTGAGGTATAGCGTCCCTGAATAGTTCTTCGGCTTCGACACGCGCGGCCACCTCTTCAAGCACGCGCACACGACGCGAGAGTTGTTTGTTCTCTTCCATCAGCCGCTCGACCGATGCTGTGGCCTCGTCGCGCGCTACGCTGAAGAGTGAAGCGACGTTGCGTGCGGTTCTGTTTGCCCGGCGATAGTCTGCGACGACGCGCCCGCCCGCCAGAAATTCCATGCGCGTCAAACCTTTCGCTCGCTCCCAGGAGCGCACAGCGATTACGCCGACTTCGCCTGTGCGTCTGGCGTGCGTGCCGCCGCATGGGCTTAGGTCGAAGTCTTCAATCTCAATGATGCGCAGCTCACCTGCTCGTTCCGAGTCTTTTCTAAGCGGCAACAGCGCGGCCTCTTCCGATGTGACCTCCCGTACATGAACGGCGCGATCATCCCAGATGATCTTGTTGGCAAGCTCTACGGCTTCGTTGATGCGCCCGTCGCCGGGGTTTGTAAGCTCAACATCAATCTCGGAGTATTGCTCCATCATGCGAAAGCTACGGGTCTCAGCATTGAAGAGTCTGAAGAATGCTTGCGAGAGTATGTGCTGGCCTGTGTGCTGCTGCATGTGATCCAGCCTGCGCGGCCAGTCAACGT
>DATHJK010000062.1:0-6848 GCA_035316225.1 Pyrinomonadaceae bacterium | reverse complement strand
GTGTAGCGATATAGAAGCACGTAGAATGCTGCTAACAGCGTCATGTAGAGCGTTGCATCTTCTTTGAGAGACAGTTCTTTTAGTTCTTCATGTAGCTTCTCCGGCAGGATCAAGGTTTGTGTTGCAGCGCGAAACGTCTGCACGGACGGCCTTGCGCTTTGCATCGGCAGATCAAGCACAGGCAGATCGCCGCTCAACTGCTGCCGCCAATAGGAAAGTTGCTGTTCGAGGAGTTCTCCGCTGAGATGCTCTCTCTGCCAGAGAGAGTAATCTGCATACTGCACCGCAAGCTCTTCCAGGGGTGATGCCTTACCTCTGGTGTAAGCCTCGTACAACGCTGCCAACTCTCTAATCAACACACCGATGCTCCATCCATCACTGATAATGTGGTGCATCGTCAGTAAGAGCACGTGTTCTTCTTCTGAGAGTCGCAGCAGACGAGCACGCATGAGCGGACTCTCTCTGAAGTCGAAAGGAGTGAGCACCTCTTCTTGCATCAAGAGTTTCACTTGCGCCTCTCGCTCCTCGATGGGCTTGGTCGTCAACTCTTCGACCGATAGCGCCAGATGACAGGACTGGGCGATTACCTGCGCGGGCAGGCCGTCTATAACAGCGAAGGAAGTGCGCAGTGATTCATGTCGTCGCACGATCTCATTGAGGCTGCGTCCCAGCGCCGCTACGTCCAGTTGGCCCACTATGCGTAAGGCTCCGGCTACGTTATATGCGACGTTGCCCGGCTCAAGCTGGTCCAGAAACCACAGGCGCTGCTGTGCAAACGAGAGCGGCAGTTGCTCACGCTTCTCTCTAGGCAAGATGATGTCAGGTTGAGCCGCGCCGTCAACGCCTTCTTCTTCGAGCAGATACTCGAACAACTCAAGCTTGTCGGCGTCCAGCCCCCCAGTGTTCAGAAAGTCTCTCGGCTCACTCATCGGCTATTTCGCTCCCGGCGCTTCTTTTCCAACTCTTTGCTGACTTCCTCCGCAGAGATGCCCTTGACCTTTTGCAGTACCCTTGCAATCTTTTCCGTCTGCCCCGGCTGTGTTTCAAAGGGGATGATGGCGAGCGCCAGATCGGCTATGGTGTTGGATTCGAATATCACTCTGAGCGGCAACTCCATGCGAAAGATGCGGCGCACGTTGGAGAGCACACGGGTCGCCATCAGCGAGTGCCCGCCGAGTTCGAAAAAGTTGTCGTGGACGCCGATTCGATCAACGCCGAGCAGTCTGCGCCAAATGTCTGCCAGCGCCTCCTCAATCGGATTTCGTGGTGCGACGAACTGTGCGCCTGATTGCGGCTCTACGCGCGCGGGCGCAGGCAAGGCGCGACGATCCACTTTGCCGTTAGGCGTCAGCGGCAGTCTCTCCATCAATACGAAGGCTGACGGAACCATGTATTCCGGCAGACGTTCTCTCAAATAACTGCGCAACTCGCTCGCCGTCACAGAGCGTTCTTCATCGGCTGCGACCACATAAGCCACCAAACGTCGCTCGCCGGGCTTATCTTCTCTGGCGAGGACGGCCACTGCCCCTACCATCTCATGCGCCGATAGCACCGCTTCGATTTCCCCCGGCTCAATACGGAAGCCGCGCACCTTGACCTGATAATCTATCCTTCCAAGAAATTCTATGTCGCCGTTTGGCCGGTAGCGCGCAAGGTCTCCCGTTCGGTAGAGTCGAGAGCCAGCCTTCTGGCTGAAGGGATGAGGGATAAATCTTTCCGCCGTCAACTCCGGGTGGCGCAAATAACCGCGTGCTAATCCATCACCTCCGATGTAAAGCTCACCGGCTACGCCAACCGCAACAGGCTCAAGCCTACTGTCCAGCAGATAAACCTGCGTGTTCGATACTGGACGACCAATAGGGACAGTCCCACCATCTTCACACACTTCTCTGACCTCATACCACGTCGCGTAGGTTGTGCTCTCCGTAGGCCCATAGAGGTGTTGCAGCCGTGCGGGTGCGCCTTCATCCATCACCTTCTTCACCCATTTCGGCTCTACCGCTTCGCCTCCGAACAACACTTGTCGCACCGTCGAGAAGGCTTCAGGCGCAGAGTTGGCTAGCTGGTTAAATAGCGCTGTTGTCAGAAACAGTATACTAATTTCATTTCGACGAATCTGCGTGGCGAAATCTTCCGGTGAGAGCACCAAATCTTTGCTCATGATGACAAGCTGTGCTCCGTTCAGTAGCGCTCCCCATAGCTCAAACGTGATTGCATCGAACGAAGCGTTGGAAGCTTGCGCTATGCGGTCGGAAGATTCTACCTCAATGTAATTGGTGTTGCGCACAAGCCTGGTCACGGCGCGATGAGGAATAGAGATGCCCTTAGGCTCACCCGTAGAGCCTGAGGTGTAGTTGACGTAAGCTATGTTCTCACCTATCACATAGCTTACAGGATTCTCTTTGCTTGCCTCGGCAAACAGTTGCGCATCCGCATCTATACAAATAACTCTCCCGGAGAACGAGGGCAACTTATCTACAAGAGCACTTTCAGTTATGACGACAGAGAGTTGCGCATCGCTGAGCATAAAATCGAGGCGAGTGGGCGGGTACGATGGGTCGAGAGGAACATACGCGCCGCCCGCTTTCAGAATAGCGAGTATTGCAACCACCATCTCAACCGAGCGCTCCAGCATAAAGCCAACTGTCACTTCCGCTCCGACACCTAGCGCCAGCAGGTGATGCGCCAATCGATTAGCTCTCTGGTTCAACTCGCTGTAAGTCAACCGCGAACTATCGAAAACAAGTGCGACACGTTCGGGAGTAAGTTCAACCTGCTCTTCAAACAATTGATGAAGAGATTTCTCTTGCGGGTACAAGCTGTCGGTTGAGTTCCACTCTTCTACCATCCGCCGCCGCTCGTCTTCACTTAACAACCGCACGTCGGCAAGGCTCTTATCGGGATTCGTCGTAATGTCCAGCAATAAGTTTTTTAAGTGCCGGAGCAGGCGTTCAATCGTGGCGTCGTCGAAACGATCATCTGCGTAAAGCGCTTGCAACAGCAACTCCGTGCCGGGCAGCGCAGCTATTGTCAGAGGATAGTTGGTGCGCTCGAAAGAGCGCATGTCGCTAAGCTTCAAGTGATGGGTCTGCCGAAACAACGCGGCGTCAACCGGATAATTCTCGAATACCAGCAAGCTCTCGAATAAAGCCTGCTCGCGCGGCACATCACTCCACCCTTGCACATCTACGAGCGAGCTATACTCGTAATCGCGCAGGCTGACCAGTTTGTCTTGCAGGCTTCTGAGCCAGTTGAGCGCGGATGTCTGAGGCTGAACCTGCACACGCACGGGCAATGTGTTGATGAAGAGACCCGCTATCGAATCCACCCCAAAGAGCGCGGGCGGGCGACCTGACACGGTTGTCCCGAAAACCACGTCATCTTCCAGGCTGTAGCGACTGAGCAATAATGCAAACGCCCCATGAACCAGAGTGCTCAGTGTCAGTCGAGACCGTCGGGCAAACGCCTGTAGGGATGCAGTCTCTTCCGGTGTGAGCCGCGCCTCTTGTTTCGAGACCTTTTGCCGCACCTTCTCGGCGCTCGTCGCGGGCCAACCGGCTGTCAAAAGCGTCCGTCCGGTAAAGCCTTTCAACTCGGCTCGCCAGAAAAGTTCGGCCTTTGAGATGTCCTGTTTCTGCAACCAGGCGATGTAATCGCGGAAGGGACGCAAGGCTGAACGAGAAGGCAACTCTTCACCCCGGCACAGCGCTTCGTAAGCTATCAACACTTCGCGCAACAGCAACGCCACAGACCATCCGTCCAGCAGCAAGTGATGATGCGTCCAGATAAAACGATAAGAATCTGATGCCATGCGCAGAAGCGCCAGACGCATCAACGGCGCACGGCTCAACTCGAAGGCGCGAAGCCGGTCTTCGGAGATGAACGATTCCAGAAGGCGTTCCTGCTCGGCAGGTGCGAACTTGCTCCAGTCATATTGAGCAAGTGTCAATGAGACATCCCTTCGGACTACTTGAAGCGGCTCGTCCAGATTCTCCCAGATGAAGGCGGTACGTAAAATGGCATGACGCGCTGCGACTTGTTGCCAGGCCTGCGAGAACAGAGCCACATTCAGTTCTCCATCGAGGGCGCAACTCAGTTGCTCTATATACATGCCCGCTTCGGGCGCGTAGAGGCTGTAAAAGAGCATCCCCTGTTGCATAGGGGAGAGCGTGTATATGTCCGCCACCGGGCCGACAGTTTTCAGTAACTCGTCGAGTCTTTGTTGATCTAACTTTGCCAGCGGAAAGTCTGAGGGCGTGTAGCCACCTGCTCCGGGCGACAGGCAATGCTCGATGATGCCCCTCAAAGCTTGCGCGAAAGTCTTTGCCAGCCTCTCAATGGTCGTGTCGTTGTGAAGCTCGGAGCTATAAGACCAATCAAGCCGCAATTCTCCGTCGAAGATACCTGCGTTCACTTCCAGCAAGTGTGTCCGCCGGTTGCGTCCGTCACGAGTTGGGCCAACGCTCGTGCGCGCCAAGCCGAAGATGGAAGCGGATTCCAGCATGCGGTCTACTTGGCCCAGGTAGTTGAAGCTCACGCCGGGTTGTGGCAGAGAGCGCAGTGTGGCGGCTAACTCAGGCTGAGCATCCATGTAACGCAGCAACCCGTAATTGATGCCGTTGTCGGGTATCGCACGAAGTTGTTCCTTGATTGACCTTAAAGCTTTTCCGGGCGTGACTGGATCGTCCAATTGCAGGAGCACGGGGAAAGCGCTGGTGAACCAACCAACCGTGCGCGAGAGGTTGACGCCCGGAAAGAGTTCTTCCCGCCCATGACTTTCAAGCTCCAGCAACAACTCGCTCTCTCCTGTCCAATGCTCAAAGGCGGCGACCAAAGCCGTCAACAAAACGTCGTTGATCTGCGTGTGATAGACGGCAGGAACTTCTTGCAGCAGCGAGCGCGTTTCATCGGTGCTCAGTGCGACGGAGATTGTTCGCGTTGAAGCTTCCAGGTTCGTCCCGCCTGGGTAATCAACAGGCAGGCTCTTAAACTCTCTTGTCGCCAGAGTAGTCCAGTAAGCAGATGCGTCTGGCGCGTCTGCTGAGCGGGCGTGCTTCTCCAGATGCTCAGCCCAAGTCTTGAAAGATGTTGTCTTAGACGAAAGCTCACGGCTTTCGCCGCCTTGCAGTTGACGATAGAGGCTCGCCAGGTCATCAAGCAAAATGCTCCACGAGACACCATCAATAACCAGATGATGGACGACGACGAGCAGGCGAGGCGCGCGTCCTTCGCCAAGCTCGAACAGCACCGCCCGCAGCAATGGCCCTTCCATCAGGCTGAGTTGAGCTTGCGTCTCCCCGGCGATTGCTTCGATTGTTTTCTGCTGCTTCTCTTCCGCCATCTCGGATAAATCCACTGTGCGAAGCTGAAACTGGTCGTCCCGGTACTCCTCGATGAATGCGCGCCAGCCTGCGGCCTCTCGCACAAAACGCAGCCGCAAGGCATCGTGATGAACGAGCAGTTGAGATAGCGCCTGCTCCAACAAATCAGCTTGCAATTGGCCGCGAGCTTCGAGCAGCACAGCCATGTTCCAATGGTCTGCGGCCTCGAACTCTTGCGCGAAGAACCAGCGTTGAATCGGCGTCAGGGGCACTTCGCCGGTGATTGCCCCTTCGTCAGCCTGCGCCATCGGAAGCGCGCTGGCTACGACAGCCAGTTCCGCTACGGTCGGATGCTTGAACATCTCGCGCGCGGTCAGTTTAAGTCCGGCAGCTTGCGCGCGCGCAACCACTTGAATGGTCAGAATCGAATCGCCGCCGAGTTCAAAGAAGTTGTCGCCCAAGCCCACGCGCTCAAGCTTCAGCACATCAGCCCAGATGTGGGCCAACAATTGCTCAAGCTCAGTCTGCGGAGCGACAAAGATATTCACCAATTCGGGCCGCGCATGATCCGGCTGAGGCAGAGCGCGCGTGTCTACTTTGCCGCTCGGCGTCAGCGGCAAGCTGTCAATAAAAATGAAGGCCGAAGGCAGCATGTATTCCGGCAGTCTCTCCTTCAGGTGACGGCGAAGGTCATGCATTGTCGGCGCGTTCGATGTGTCTGCGACGAGGTAAGCGATCAACCTCTTCTCACTCCCGTCTTCTTTGAGGATGACCACTGCGTCGCGCACTCGCGTGTGCTGCGCCAGCGCTCTTTCAATCTCACCTGGCTCGATGCGAAAGCCGCGCACCTTGACCTGCTCATCTAGGCGTCCAAGAAACTCTATGTTGCCATCAGGGAGAAAGCGCGCGAGGTCTCCTGTGCGGTAGAGCCGTGCGCCCGCGACCGCGCTGAAAGGATGCGGAATAAATTTCTCCGCCGTAAGCTTCGGATGATTGAGATAGCCCTGACTGAGGCCGAGTCCACCGATATGTAATTCTCCTGCGACCCCTATGGGCACAGGTTCTAGGCGCGCGTCCAGAATATAGGCTTGGGCGTGGCGAAGGGGACGCCCGATGGAGATTTTCCGATAGGTGCAGCCTACGCCCGCCAGCCCCGTGAGATCGCACATGGTCGAGCCGATTGTGGCTTCCGTCGGGCCATAGACATCAACCAGTCGCACCTGCTGCCCGACAACTGCGTGCCATTGCGACAGTCGTTCGGGCTGTAACTTTTCGCTGCCTATGATGACCAGGCGCACAGTATCAGCCTGAGACCAGTCGGCAGCCGTGAGACTGGCCGACAGTTGATGCCAGTAGGCCGTCGGAAGATTGAGCACGGTCAATCGTTGCTCACGGCAAGCGCGCAGCAGAGAGGCAGTCGAAGCAGTCATTTCGTCTTCGCGCAGAACCAGAGTCGCGCCGCGCGTCAGACAGGAGAAGACCTCCTCCACGCTTATATCAAAACTGAAGGAGGCGAATTGCAGAACA
>DATHJK010000061.1:0-4141 GCA_035316225.1 Pyrinomonadaceae bacterium | reverse complement strand
TGGCGACACCTTTAACTTACGGCGCGACCGGTAGTGGCATCAGATCGTTTTACGTCAACGACGACGGCGTGATTCGCGCAGCAGACAGAGGCGGGATGGAAGCTACGGCGTCAGACCCACCCTATGATCAGCGCAATGAATATAACGAGCGCGCCGAAAACAGTCATGCGGGTCATTTTCAAGTTGTGGATGAATCGTCGTGTGTCAGGACTCTGCGCAGTATTCACGTGGCCGAAGAGACCTACAGGGCTACGGATTCTAGCGGCAACTATGGCACGATGCAGCAGCTCGTTTTTAAAAATCTGCTCAGTAATGAAATGCTGAACTCACAGAGGTCTGGCTACAACTTCGCAGTCCGAACAAATGGCGCGACGTTTGAGGCTATGGCAACGCCAGCCTCTTACACGAGCGGCACCAGATCGTTCTATATAGGACAGGAGGGCGTGATTCGCGCAGCAGACAGAGGCGGGTATGCTGCTTCTACAAACGATCCGCCTTACGATGCAAGCAGTCGGAGCTATTGATTCGCATTCAAGAAGCGCGAAATATTTCTCAGCCGTTAACATAGAACAGCCCGAAGGACTCGATACCCTTCGGGCTGTTCTATTTTTCATTTCTTCGCAGCGAGGGTTGACGCGGATGCTTGCGAGAGGCTGCTTCTCTTATTTGCCTCCGAGTCGCGCTCGACGACTGCATGATAGAAGGAGCGAAAGTAGCCGTACATAGAAGCGCAGGCCGAAAGCACAACGACCCAGAGCATCGCGCGCCCCATCGTGTAGAGCAAGACCTGCCAGTCCGTCCCTGTCGTCGCGCCTTCACCGAGCAGATGATGAACGGCGGCGCGTAGCTGCGGGACAGTCCAGAAAGCGATTGCCGGAAACGGGCGACCGAAATTTTCAACAGGCGGTCTGCCCGAAGCGCTCGACACAATCAGCAGCGCGACCGTCACGACCTGCGCCAGCATCTTGAACTTTCCCATCTTCGACGCGGAGATAATAACGCCTTCAGCCGAGGCGATTGAGCGCAAGCCACTCACTGCGAACTCGCGCCCAATGATGATGACCACAGCCCACGCCGGAGCGAGTTGATTTTCTACAAGCGAGATGAGCGCCGCCGAGATGAGCAGCTTATCCGCAATCGGGTCCAGGAGTTTTCCAAGCTTTGAAACCTGATTACGTTTTCTTGCGATTATGCCGTCAAGGAAATCTGTCAGAGAAGCAGCGAGAAAGAGCGTGACTCCCAGAATGTGACGCCCTACGCCGAACCACTCTTCCGAAAACGGCGTCAAGAGCACGACGACCAGAAGCGGCACGACGAAGATGCGCGAGAGCGTTAGTGTGTTCGGCAGGTTCACCCGCACAACCTTTCTGCGAGAACCGGAAAGCGCAATTTGAATCTTCGAGTGCTGCTCATTATCTTTTCGGGCGAAGTGTATTTCTCGCGGTCAAACAGTGTCAAGGCAACTCACCTGCTCGCTTGCCCGTTCCCTTCCGCTCGGCTACAATTAATGATTCCGCGCTCTCCGTTTCTCCCGTCTATGGCGGGCGCACTCTCTTTTAGAGCATTATGGCAATCCAGCAGATCACAGTGCGCGGCGCGCGCCAGCACAATCTCAAAAACATCAACGTAGAGATTCCGCGCGAGAAATTGACCGTGATTACGGGCTTGAGCGGTTCGGGCAAATCCTCTCTGGCCTTTGATACCATTTACGCTGAAGGGCAGCGTCGCTACGTCGAATCGCTCTCGGCCTATGCTCGTCAATTCCTGGACCAACTGGAAAAGCCCGACGTTGATTCGGTTGACGGCCTTTCGCCCGCGATCTCCATTGAGCAGAAGACAGTCTCGCGCAGCCCGCGCTCGACTGTGGGCACGGTGACGGAAGTTTACGACTACCTCAGACTGCTCTTCTCTTCCATAGGCCAGCCGCATTGCCACATCTGCGGCGCGCAGATAACAAGACAATCCGTAGAACAGATTGCCCAGAACGTTCTATCGCTCCCAGAGGGCGAGCGCGTGATGATACTCGCGCCAGTCGTCCGAGGTCGCAAGGGCGAATTTAAGAAGGAGCTTGAGAAGCTCGCTAAAGAGGGTTTCCTTCGCGCGCGAATTGACGGCGAGTTGGTTTCGCTCGACGAAGAGATAAGACTGGACAAGCGGCGCAATCATACGATTGAAGCTGTGGTTGATCGTCTTCTTATCAAATCAGGTATCAACGAGCGCCTTTCGGAATCAATTCGCACGGCATTGAAACTCACAGGCGGCGCAGTGCTCGTCTCTGTTGTTGACGGAGAAGAGAAACTCTATTCGGAAAAGATGGCGTGCGTGAACTGCGGCATCAACGTGCCGCCGCTTGAGCCTCGCTCATTCTCTTTCAACTCGGCTTACGGCGCGTGCAAACGCTGTCATGGGTTGGGCACAGTTTTAGAAGTTGATCCGGTGAAACTCGTCTCGGATGCGAACGAGCCATCGGACAAACTGCCTTTCATGGGTCAGGCGGACAAACAGGGTTCCGCTTATCTTCGTTCCGCGCTTCTCTCAATCATCAAGCATTTCGGCGCGGATGCTAATCGTCCGTTCGCGGAGCTTCCCAGAGAAGTGCGCGACCCATTTTTTCACGGCGTTGATTACCCGCTCACTTTCCGTCAGGGCATGTACACTTACCAGAGCGATTGGAAAGGCGCTGTGCGCTGGCTGCGCGATAGGATGAACGACGCGCCTTCCGAAAAAGTAAGACTCGCGCTGGAAGAACTGGTCTCGCCCGTTACCTGTCCTGATTGTCAGGGGCGTCGTCTTCAACCCGAATCATTAGCAGTTCGCATTGCGGGTCGCGGCATAGCCGACTACACGGAGTTGACGATAGAAGATGCAATCAAGGCGTTCGACCGTATAAAGCTGAACGAGCGCGAGGGGCAGATTGCTGGTCTGATTCTTCGAGAGATACGCGACCGCCTGCGATTTCTGGAGACCGTTGGACTCGGTTACATAACTCTTGATCGCGGCAGCGCAACTCTCTCAGGCGGCGAAGGCCAGCGCATACGTCTCGCAACGCAAATCGGCTCGCAGCTTCGCGGCGTGCTCTACGTTCTGGACGAGCCGTCAATCGGACTTCACCCGCGCGACAATCAAAGGTTGCTTGAGACGCTGTGCGCCCTGCGCGATCTGGGCAACACGGTTCTGGTCGTAGAGCATGACGAGGAGACGATTCGACGCGCGGATTACGTCGTTGACCTCGGGCCGGGCGCTGGCGCGCACGGCGGAGAAGTCGTAGCCATAGGCACGCCCGAAGACGTTGCCTGCAACCCCAAATCGGTCACAGGTCTATACATCTGCGGCAAGCGCGAGATTGAAGTTCCAAAGGGCAGGCGCGCTCCGAACGGCAAAGCCATCACAGTGCGCGGCGCGCGTGCGAACAATCTTAAAGAGATTGACGTGACTTTCCCGCTTGGGCTTTTGACGGTTGTTACGGGCGTATCCGGCTCAGGCAAATCAACTCTGGTTGACGACATTCTTTATCGCGCTCTTGCTCATCATCTCTACGGCTCGCTCGCGGAAGCGGGCGAGTACAGTGCTATCGAAGGGCTTGAGTTCATAGACAAAGTGATAGAGATTGACCAGTCGCCCATTGGCCGCACGCCTCGCTCGAACCCTGCGACCTACACAGGGCTGTTCACGCCCATACGCGAGCTTTACGCTATGCTGCCGGAATCGCGCGAGCGCGGCTACAAGCCCGGACGCTTTTCATTCAACGTGAAGGGCGGGCGCTGCGAAGCCTGCGAAGGCGACGGCATGAAGCGCATCGAGATGAATTTTCTGCCGGACGTGTACGTCCTCTGCGATGTCTGTCGCGGCGCGCGTTACAACCGCGAAACGCTCTCGGTCAAGTACAAAGGAAAGAGCATAGCGGAGCTTCTGGACACAACGGTGGAAGAAGCGCTGCCGCTTCTTGAAAACATCCCGCAGATAAAGCAGAAGCTACAGACGCTTCTGGACGTTGGTCTGGGCTACATCAAGCTGGGCCAATCGGCCACAACACTTTCGGGCGGCGAAGCGCAGCGCATCAAGCTCGCCAAAGAATTATCGAAGCGCGCCACCGGAAGAACCATTTACATTCTGGACGAGCCTACGACCGGCCTGCACTTCG
>DATHJK010000060.1:0-4581 GCA_035316225.1 Pyrinomonadaceae bacterium | reverse complement strand
TAAAGGCTCATTAGCGTATGTCAACCTCGTAAGCGACCACCTTGCCCTGCACGACCTGTGCCGGACGCCATGCGATCACCTCCGCGTCCGTGCGGCCAAGCAGTGCTCTCACGCGCTGCTCGATTTCGCCCTTATCTGGTTGAGCCGAAAGAGTTTGGGCATCAATCAGAACACGCACCGGAGCGAACCCGTTTTGATGCGTTTGGGAGGGGCTGGGTTCGCTGGTTTGGAACCAGCTTTTCGGGGTCAAAAAAATAAAGACTAAAATCAGCACACACAGCACATCCCACTGCAACGTGCTTCGCCCATAAGACCAGAAAAAAATTGCCTTGAGAATGCTGAAGACCTTTTTCATCAATCAAACACTACCAACTACCGCCCGCAAGAGTAAAGCATTTTTCCGACACTTGTAAGGGAAACGGGTGATAAGAAAGAACGGAATACAGAATTCAGGAGTCAGAAACCGGAAGGTAAAACTCTTATCTGCTGACTACTGTATTCTGGATTTCGGTCTCCTGCTCCCTCTTATAACTTCTCTCACATTTGTACTCCGCTCTGCGGCTCGACGATCAGGCCGTCGCGCATTTGCACAATCCTGCGGCACATGGCTGCGGCTTCAGGGTTGTGTGTAATCATGATGATGGTTTGATTGAAGCGATAGTTCAACTCCTGAAACATGTTCAGAACAATTGCAGAATTCTCTGTGTCCAGGTTTCCCGTTGGCTCATCGGCTAGAACTATCGCTGGGTGAGTGACGACGGCGCGAGCAAGCGCGACGCGCTGCTGCTCGCCGCCAGATAGCTCAGTGGGCTTATGATGCATCTTATCTTCAAGACGAAGCAGACGCAGTATCTCGCGTCTTCTCTCCGGGTCATCCCCGCCGTCGTCGTGAATACGCTCGGCAAGACGAAGATTGCCTTCAGCGGTCAGCGTCGGAAACAGATTAAAGCGCTGAAAGACGAAGCCAATTTTACGGCGACGTATGTCCGTGCGCTTCGCATCACTCGCTGCTGTCAAATCTTCATCATCAATTATGATTCGACCTTCAGTCGGCGTGAGCAGTCCTCCCAGCAGGTGCAGCATCGTTGACTTGCCGCACCCCGACGGCCCCATGATCGCCAAAAACTCGCCTTCCTGAACTTCCAGCGACACGCCGCGCAACGCCTGCACATCCACGCGCCCCACGCGATAGGTCTTCTTCAGATTCTCTGCTTTTAAGATAGTCCTCATTTTAAGTGATGAGTGATAAGTGATAAGTGATGAGTAAGAGCCAATCTCTTATCACTCATCACTTATCACTTATCACTATTACTCATATGCCAACGCGCTCACGGGGTCAAGGTTGGCGGCGCGCACGGCTGGATAGAGTGCGCCCAGTGCGCCGCCTAGCAGACCTATTGCCACCGATGCTACTACCCAGGGCCAGGCAATCTCGAAAGTGAGACTGTAAAACTTCTGGACTAATAGACCAGCGATGACGGCGGCGACGAATCCGGCTACGAGTCCCAGCAGACTGATAAGAATAGCTTCCTTCTCAATCTCGCTTATGATGTAAGCGCGTGAGGCTCCCATGGCCTTCAGGATTCCTATCTCGCGCGTGCGCTCCGTGATGGTTGTGTACATTGCCAGCATCACTACGAGCGCGCTCACTATGGTCGCAAGCCCTACGAGCACGCGCAGGAAGACGTTTAAGTACGGGATGCTCTTTTCGATGTTGGCGAAAACGTCGCGCGTGAACTGAATCTTGTTGCCCTGTAGCTCTCTGTCAATGTTCTTTGCAACAACAATCTGATCATAACCCTGCTTGCATTTGACGAGAATGTACGTGCATTTGCCAGGCGATTCCAGCGCGTCCTGCATTGCGGCCAGCGACATCTTTATGCGCGCGCCCGATTCCGGCGCGTAGATGCCCACGATGCGATAAGGCTTTCCGCCGAAAAGCTCAAGCACGCTTCCGGGCCTGTAATTTCCGTTCTGCGCTTTCGTGGTGTCAATCACTACTTCGTCGTTGGCCGTTGGCGCTCTTCCTTCAACGAGCGAGATGTTGTTCATGCGCGAGAAAGGCTCCCAGTCAACGCCCTCTATCTGCTCGAAGCCAAAACCCTTTCCGCCCTGTGAAATGTAGCGTATGACCGGCACGACCGCTTCCACGCCCTCTATCGCCTTTAATCTATCAACATACTTCACATTCAGATTCGTCATAGAGCTTGTCAACTCCATTGAACCCGGTCGCGTGAAGATAATCTCTGCGAGTACGTTTGACGAGCGGTGCTGCATCTCGTTCGACATACCGCGCGCCAGCCCCGTGAACAGCATCACCAGCGCAACACCCAGCGCAACGCCAGCCGCGCTCACCAGCGAGCGAACCGGACGCTGTTTTATATTTGCCGTGACCAGACTGTCCATTAAGCTATAGTGATAAGTGATGAGTGATAAGTGATAAGAAAGAGATTAGCTTTTCTCTTATCACTTATCACTCATCACTTATCACTTATTCATCCTGTCTTCTCTGATCTAAATCGATTTCGGGTAAATTCCAGGTGTTCTTCAGGTCGAAGATGTCTGCGTCCCAAACTCTGTCGAGCACAACGCTTTCCGGTGATTGATAGGTGACGCTCAGCCTGTAATGATCTTCGGGTCGCGTCAACTCTATGCGCGAAGGCATGGAGAAGTTGCTTTCGCCGAAAGTCTTAGGCTCGCTGTAGGTCACGTCAGTGATGAGCGCGCCCGCCTCATCAAAAGTCTGCACGCGGGCGAGCCGTATGCCGCCTACGCGGTCGAACCAGAGTCGCCGCGTGATGCGCACGCCGCCAGCACTCTTCGGCATCAATTCATCCAGCATGTAGTAGCCGCGAACTACTCGCGCATTGGATTTCGCGCGCGGGCGTGTGTCAGGCTCTTCCTGAAAGAATTCGCTCTGCACATAGGTCGCGCCCGAACTCGTCTCGATGGGGCGAACAAGCAGAGCGTCCGTGAAATGCTGCGGTCTCAGGTTGGAGAGGACGCTGCGCGCGCGCTGTTCCGGCGTAACCCTGTTGCGGTTCGCATTGCTCGCGTCGCCGTCCACAGGCAATTTTTTATAGGTCGCATTGTTTGTTCCCGTAACGAAACGACGGAACTGCTGGTCGCCTTGCAGCACTGCGATCTTAAAATGTGTGCCGTCGGAAGTCATCTCGGCTATTTTCGTACCGGCGAACGGTGCCTGTATGAGCAGGTGAATCTGTCCGGGGCGCTGCACGTAAACGGTTCCGTCTGCGGTTCGATATTTCTCGGCTATTCCCTCTTCTGCGAACGAAGTGTCCTGAAACTGTATGTCAACTTTCCCCTTGATGGAGCGCAAGGCTGCGAGGCGGTTGATCTCGTTGATTAACTGCGCCGTGTCTGCCTGCGAGAGCGGCGCGAGTAGAGGCGGCACGTTCACCTTCTGCGGCTTGGCAAGAAGACTCTTCAGGCCGCTGCACCCGCTCGTCAGAGCGAGCAAGGGAATGAGCATGAACAGGATTGCGAGGCGTGTGTGCCGTCTTAGCTGACGATAAGATGTGCGCATCAATGGAAAAGAGTACCCGCTTGCAGGCGACATAATCTCCCGGCAGTTCTCGATTGAATCGAACAAGCAAGCTAACAAAGAGGTTCGTCCGTTGTCAACGCAAGCCGCTTACAAGGCTGCCAGTTAACGTGTGTCGCAAACTTTGGCGCAATTAGTTGAGTGAATAACTTCACACCGATGACGTAACGTGCCTACTCGATATTGCGCAAATGTAGAGCTTCTGCCAGCACTTCCTGCTTGAGCGCAAGCAAGGTCAGCGCGCGGCAATTTATAATTCTCGAAATCGCAAATCTCAAATTTGAGAACTCAGATATGAAATTTAAGATTTCCGCCTTTCAACGTCCAGGTTCGCATCATCGTTTGCAAACTACGAGCCAGAGCCTGCGCGTGTTCGATTTAACTCCTTAGCTTTTACGCTGCGCGGCAATGTTTCAGATTGCTCTCTAATCCAGCACAAGCGGCGACTTGTCGAATTTCCTGCGCAACTGGTTGATACGGCTCAGCACTACAGGGCGGCTTACGATTTTTAGCTCCAACTGCCGCTTTCCAGGGAAATCGAGCAGCATGATGCCGAACAATATGGTGAGCACGCCCTGACCCGGCACGCCCGGTATAGCCATGATTACGCCAGCGACAACCAGAATCAGGCCAAGCAGATTTTTGAATATGATGCCCGTCCAGCGAACTACCTTGTGTTTGTCCTGCCAGAGTTCGCGGTCGTGCGACGAGTGAAAGTAAGTTGCAGGCAGCTTAACCAGCAGGAATGAAGCCATAGCTATGCTGCCCGCGAATGTCACTATGAAGATAAGAAGGCCGAGCAACATGCTTTTCCAGGTGACTGCGCCGTGCATGTGCGCAGCCCACCTGTCGAAAAGCGGCCCGAAAAAATTTATGAAGATGAGAACCTTGCCTATCAAACTTCCCCTTGTCCTTCTCTCATGACTCCGTGGCGCGCCATACGTAGCTCTGCAAACAATTCGTCCAGAACCTCTCGCGCCACGCCTTCCAACTTGAAATCGCGCTCGGCTACGCCC
>DATHJK010000059.1:0-3443 GCA_035316225.1 Pyrinomonadaceae bacterium | reverse complement strand
CGCTTTCAACGCGGCATGCATTCTCACACAATCGGTGGCGAATACGCTGGCGGCGAATAGCCATTGTTTCAATCCGCTTTCAACGCGGCATGCATTCTCACACGGGTGAATAAAGTCTTGAAGGCTCGCGGATATGAGTTTCAATCCGCTTTCAACGCGGCATGCATTCTCACCAGCAAACGAACAAAGGGAGATAGAAGCCCTTCTGGTTTCAATCCGCTTTCAACGCGGCATGCATTCTCACAGCGGCGCAGCTACGGGAAGCATCGCATTGAATACGTTTCAATCCGCTTTCAACGCGGCATGCATTCTCACTATCGCTATCGTAAGCCCCTTGCCTAGATAATCTTACTGATCGGATTTCCCGTACCCCGTCTTGCCATGCTTCGGGATGCCGCCATTTATCTAACTTTTCATACATAAAGTCAATGTTTTCAGCGAGTGCGAAACCGGGCGTCTCGTTGATCCTTCTAAATGCTGCCTATCTCCTTTAAAGATACTGCTTTCTTTTCAGGCTCAATCACCTGTATCTCTTTTTGACACGAGGTTCGCACCGCAAAACCTAAATCTCACTACCCAATCCCATTACCCTGTAAAAACAGGCTCGACAAAGCTAAGAAGCTTGCCCAATGGCACTAAAAATGATTGTGCGAACCTCTATGCGCGTCATATTGAGTTGATCTTACAGCACGCCTACAGCATCTTGTGCCGTCTCAGCCTGTCCCGCTCTTCTCTAAAGGAAGAGAACGCGAATGGCTCGCCATGCTCTTCCTGTATCAACTCAGTATCGCGTCCAGACAAGCCCGGTTTGTCACTAACCGATACGCCACGCAGAAACCAGCGCGCGAAGATTATACAGAACAAACTGAGCACGCCGAAAACAATTATGCTTACGCTCAAGCCGTGCCAGAGCACGTACAGGCTCAAACAGATTACGAAGAGCGCGCCGAAAGCCAGACCCATTAAACCTATCCAGAACGTCAGCAAGCCGAGCATGATTTTTCTAAACGACATAAAGCTCCTTCCTCTCCGTTATGGGTTGTCCGCCAAAAACCTCTGCGCCCTGCGCGCAACTGCGACACAAACGGTAATAGCGCACGTTGTCCTCATGCTTCTTCATCACAGCGCGCACGGCCTTCTCCATACGCCCCAACTGTCGTTGCGTCAAATCGCACTCGAATACGCTGTACTGCACGGGCGTCCCGAAACTCAGCATAGTCTTTCGCATTCGCGTGCGCCGCTTGTCATCCGGTATGTCGTAAACTAAAACTATCTGCATCTTCAATCACCCCAAAGGGCAGGAAGGAGATTAATTTACTCATTGACGGATTGATTCATTGATTCAATGAGTAAATGAACCAATGAATCAATCTTTCATCCTCACTTAACCGTGAATGGCACATAACGCTGCTCATCGCCTGCTATGACGCGCGCGAAGTGATGAGCCTGACGCACGATGATCTGCGCGTAGGTCAGATTCAAGTCTCCGTGCTCTGTGGCCGAGCGCCGTGAGTTCAGCTTGCGCTCGAACTCTGTGAAGAATACCTTAGAGGCTTCCGGGCACATACGAAACTCGCCCTTCTCCTTCACAACATCCTGTAACTTAATCTGCTTGCGCCGGAGCAGCTTCAAACAGAGCGCGTCCGCGATCAAAGGGCGAAACTCCTCTATCAAATCGGAAGCCAGCGCCGCGTGACCGTGCCGTGCTTGATGAAAGAAACCTTGATACGGATCAAGCCCTATCATGTTCAAGTGCGAAGCCATGCGGTTGTAGAGCAGCGTATAGCTTAAGCTCAACATCGCATTGACCTCATCAAGCGGCGGGTGCGCCGTTCTCTTCTCAAACCGCCAGGGGCGTGGTACACGCGAGGCGAAGAGTCTGAAGTGCGCAGCCGAAGCAGAGCCTTCAATCCCAAGCAGAGTCTCCAAGGATTCGGCACGCTGCGCGCTCTCAAGCGATCTTCTAAATAGCTTTATTTCACGCTCTGCTGTCGCTGCTTCCGTCTGACGACGCGCGAAAGCCATTATGTTTTTGATTTTGCCTGCTACAATCACGCGCGCCTGCGAAAGACAGAAACTCCTATCCATAGCACGCTCGTACTGCTTGCGCCTCAACTCCGCAGACTTACCTCCGTCACCATTCAGCCGACCGCGAAAGCGACCGCCTTGCGTCAGGAACACCACGTCAACCCGCTGGTCCAGGCAAAACGCCACGGCGGGCGTGGTCAGATTCACATTGCCGAACAGTATCAACTGCTTCACATGCGTCTCCGGCACGTTCTGCAAGATACTAGAATCCTTGCAGACCAGAAACTGCCCGCTGCGCCTCTGCACCGTCGCCCCCTGCGTCGTCACATAAATCGCTGACACAAGATTCACCCCTTTCCTCTACTGAAAACTGAAAACTGAAAACTATCTTTTCCTCTTCCACTTCATAGCGCGCCGCGCCATTGCCCTGATTTGCTGCGCGATCTGCTCAGGTACGGTTGGCGGCGGTATGACGCGCCCGTCCGATGTGAAGATGTAGCCTAGAAATTCCAACTCGCCGTCGGGAGGGACAATGCGCGTCTTCTCTGGATGAAGCTTTAGCTTCCTGCCCGAAAGCTCCTTCTCCGCAGCCAGCATAGCCGCGCGCGATTCGTCTTCCGTGCGACACTGAATAACGAAATCGTCGCAGTAGCGAATCAATCGCCAGCCACTTTGCGTCAGCACAGCATCGAACGGCGTCATGTAAACGTTCGTCAACAGGGGAGAGAGCGGCGCGCCTTGCAGCGTGCCCAGTCGAGGATGAAAGTAACTGCGATACGCGCTCAATGCTTTCGGCGCGAGCAACGCAGCGGCCAGTGCCGCGCCGCCTACTCCAAGCAGTTTTATTCCCAACACTCTTCCCAGCAGCGCGCGATGAGAAAGAGCCACAACTGCGCCGTCATGCAACAAACGCTTCCATGCCGCTCGCCGCGCTTGATTCTGCTCAACACCGTTTCCCTGCATCAGATCGTCATCCATAACCTCGTCCGTTTGCATCTCAATCGGGTCAGAGAGGGATTCGATTGCCGCATCGCCTGACAGTCCCAGATGCTGCGCCACGTAATCGTCCACCGACTGCTTGACGGTCTCATGCACCAATAGCTTCAAACTCGCCATCGTCTCCTGCCCCTGATGCCAGATGCTCGTCTTCGATAAATGAAACTCTTCCGGCTCTAAAGCTCCCGCATCCAGCCAGCCTTTCAACAATCGCAGCACCTCCTCATCGCCAATCGTTTCATCCAGTTCAGACAGTAGAAGCCTGCGATCAATCGTGCCGAAAAAGTCCTGCACGTCGGATTCAACCGTCCACCAGTAGCCGTTCGCACGTGCCGCGATCATCCTCTGAACGGCCATCTCAACCGAACGTCCCGGTCGGAAAGCGTAGTTGCAATCAAGGAACTGCGGCTCGAAAAGGT
>DATHJK010000058.1:0-5380 GCA_035316225.1 Pyrinomonadaceae bacterium | reverse complement strand
AGGCCATGCGCTACACTATGGGGAAACTGCCGCGCGCGGCACGGCGCAAGCTGCTGCATTCGCGCCCGTCTCAGTATGAGATGACCGCATGCCACGCCGGAAAGACCGAAGCCGTTCATAAGAAGATTCTGGAAAAGAATTTCCAGCAATATCTGGTTCCGCTCAAAGGGCAGTGCGACATTCTGATTACGGGCATGCCGGACATTTCGCCCTACAATGTCTACTCGATATTGAACCCGCTGCTTGTGCAGGTTATGGCGCTCGGCTATCACTACAATTTTTATCGCAACAAGCCGCTCTTGAAGAAAGGCGGAGTGCTGATTCTTCAACATCCCTGCTATGATGAGTTCGACCATGTGCAGCACCCAAGCTACATAGAGTTTTTCAATCGCCTGCTGCCTGAAACGCGCGACGCATTCATCTTGCGCGATAAGTACGAGCGTGAGTTTGCGAATAACCCCAGTTATGTTGAGATGTATCGCAGAGGCAACGCATATCACGGCGCGCACCCCTTCTTCATGTGGTACTGGGGCGAGAACGGTCGCCAGCACGTTGGTAAAGTCATAGCCGCCGGAGCCGAGAACGCGCACGTCCCGGCCATGCTCGGCTGGGATCGCGCAGACAACCTGACCGAAGCGATTGCAATGGCGCGCTCTTACATGGGACGCTCCGCAGAGATTACAATGCTGCATCAACCCATGATAGGCATCGCGGACATGGAGTAGCGGCAAGTGATAAAATCCTTTCGCCATAAAGGGCTGAAAGATTTTTTCGAGACGGGCAGCAAGCGCGGTATCACATCGGACATAGCAATACGTATCAGAATCAGGTTAGACGTGATTGATGCTGCAAAGACTATTACCGACATTAATCTACCAGGTTTCCGGTTGCATGAATTGAAAGGCCAGAGAGCCAACACATGGAGCATATGGCTGAGTGGGAATCGCCGTATTACTTTCAAATTCATAGATGGCGGTGCTTATGATGTCGAACTTGAGGATTATCACTGATGCTCAACAATAGAAAGCGTCGCCCGACACATCCGGGCGAACTATTGCGCGTAGAAATCTTACCTGAGACCGGCTTAACGCAGAGCGAATTAGCGAGGCGCTTAAATATCTCGCGGCGTACACTAAACGAAATTATTAACGAACGTCGCGCTGTCACACCTGATGTGGCACTCCGTTTGGCGCGAGCGTTCGATACAACACCTGAATTATGGTTGAACCTGCAACAGGCCGTTGATGTCTGGGAAGCGTATGAAGCCAATCGTTCCGCTTACGTTAAGATTAAGCCCTTAAATGGCAAACAGGCGGCTTGAGCATCTATGATGTGAAGACGCGCTGGCAGTAAGTATGAAACTTTCTCCGACAGAAATTTACAGAGACCGCAAAATCTTCCTTATAGGGAGCACGGGCTTTCTTGGCAAGGTCACGCTGAGCATGCTCCTGCACCGCTTCCCGAATATTGGGCGCGTGTACGTGACCGTGCGTGCGCGGTCGCAGGAAGAGTCGGAAACAAGATTCTGGAATCACGTAATCACCGCGCCGCCGTTCGACCCGCTGCGCGAGCGTTACGGGAGCGCGTTCGATGGTTTCATTCGTGAGAAGGTCGCAATCGTAGGCGGCGACATAGGCGACGACAATCTGGGCTATACGGAGGAAGAGGCACAGCAGATAGCAGACGACGTTGACGTGGTAATCAACAGTGCGGGCAATGTTACTTTCAATCCAACACTGGAAAGCGCGCTGCGCACAAACGTCGTAGGCACGCAGAATGTTATAGCTTTCGCAAGGCGAATGAAGCGCCCTGCGCTTGTGCATGTCTCTACCTGCTTCGTCGCGGGCAACCGCTCGGGACCTGTGTGGGAAAGCGATCCGGTCATAGGCTACTTTCCACGGCGCGAAGAGTTGGAAGGCGTCGAGTTCGACGTAGAGCAGGAGATACGCGATTGCGCGAAGCTCTCAGACCGCGTTAAGGAGGAGGCGCGCGATGCGATGATGGCCGCCCGTTTTCGTGAGCAGGCCAGAAAGCGGCTCATGGAAGAGGGACGCGATCCCGACGACCTTGATGCTATGGGATTGGCCGTCGCGCGCGAGCGTAAGATGTGGACTCGCACGCGCCTCACAGAACTCGGCATCAAGCGCGCTGCCTTCTGGGGTTGGCCCAATATTTATACTTACACCAAGAGTCTTGGCGAACAGCTCGTCGCGGCTGAGGCGGGAATAGTCCGCTCAATCATTCGCCCAAGCATAGTCGAATCTGCCGAAGCTTATCCTTTCCCCGGCTGGAACGAGGGTTTCACCACGACCGCGCCCATAATCTTCCTCACGCTCAAAGGACAGACGCAGATTCCCGCGAATCCCAAGTTGATTCTGGACATCACGCCGGTTGACCAGGTTTCGGCAGTAATGCTCGCTGTCGCCGCCGAGGCCTGCATTGAAGAACCGCGACTTGTTCACCAGGCCGCAACGGGTGATTCCAATCCGAATAACATGGAGCGAATCATCAGCCTTGTCGGACTCTACAAGCGCAAGCATTTTCAGGAGAAAGAGAGCGGCATTAAAATCGTCAACGAGATCGCGGGGCGCATGGAAGCTTATCACGTCACGCCCGAGCGATTTGAAAAGACTTCGACGCCTATGATTAATCTCGCGGCGAAGAAAGTCTCGTCGTGGCTTGACCGCGCGCGACCGCGCTGGGGCGGAGGCCGTCTTGTTGACGTGATTGACGGCGCGAAAGAGCGCATTGATCGCGTTGAAGAGGTGACGCGCGAATCCGTCGAAGCGTTCGACATGTTCCGCCCGTTCACAGTCGAGAACGCTTATGTTTTTCGCGCAGATAATGTGCGCTCGCTCTTTGCGCGCATACGCAAGGACGAGCAGGGACTTCTGCGCTGGACGCCCGAAAAAACTGACTGGTACGAATACTGGATAAAGATTCACCTGCCCGGCTTGCAGAAATGGGTGCTGCCCACGCTCGAAGAGGAGATGCGCCAGCAACCCAAGCGCGTCTACACGTACCGCGACGTTCTGGAACTCTTCGAGACGACAACGAAACGCCACGCCACGCGCGTTGCCATGCGTATTGAGCGCGACGGTCACAAGGAGCAGTACACCTACGCAGACCTGCGCGAACTGGCAACGCGCGCCGCAGCGTTTCTAGCCAGCAGCGGCGTCAAACCCGGGATGCGCGTGATGCTCGTCAGCCAGAACATGCCCGAATGGGGCATGACCTACTTCGGCGTATTGAAAGCCGGAGCAACCTGCATCCCGCTCGATCCTGAAAATTCCACAAGCGAGATCGTCAACTTCGCGCAAGCGGGCGATGCCACAGCGATAGTCGTCAGCCCTGCGGTTCTCGAAGAGCATTCGGATTTGAAGCAAGCGCTGGCCGGGGCCGGACTTGCAGACACAAAAATCTGGACGTTCGACGAAGTGTTCGAGTTGCCGTCGCAAACTGTAGAAGATCAGCGCATCAGCTTACTGCCGCCGCGCGTGCAGGCTCAAACGGTCGCGTCGCTCATCTTCACGTCGGGCACAACCGGAAGACCCAAAGGAGTCATGCTCTCGCACAGGAATTTGACGAGCATGGTCTCTATGCTCTCGTCCGTCTTCGACATGTCAACGAGCGATGGCGTTCTCTCCGTCCTGCCCCTCTATCATACTTTCGAGTTCTCTGCCGGTTTCCTGACTCCGCTCAGTCGCGGCGCGCAGATAACCTACATGCCTGAATTGACGAGCGAAGCACTTGCCGGCGCAATCAAGAACGGCCACGTCACAGGACTGGTCGGCGTGCCTGCGCTCTGGGAGATGCTGCATCGCCGCATCATAACCAGATTACATGAGCGTTCAGAGTGGATAGGCGATACAGCGGAGATGCTCGTACGCTTCAATGCATGGCTGCGCGACAAGACGCCGCTTAATCTGGGTCAGCTTCTCTTTCAACCTATTCATCGTGGACTCGGCGGGCGCATACGATACTTCATCAGCGGTGGCTCCACTTTGAGCGAAAAAGTTCAGCGCGATTTTCAGGGCTTCGGCTTCACAATTCTGGAAGGCTACGGGCTGACGGAAGCTTCGCCCGTTCTCACGGTGACGCGCCCGCAGAACAGCATGTTGATGGGAAGCGTCGGAAAGCCTCTGCCCGGCGTCGAGATTAAGATTCTTGACGCGGATTCTAACGGCGTAGGCGAAGTCATAGCGCGCGGGCCTAACGTCATGGTGGGTTATTACGAGAATGAAGAGGCCACGCGGGCAACATTGATTGAGCGATGGCTGCACACGGGCGATCTGGGCAGACTGGACGACGTTGGCAATCTATATCTGGTCGGGCGCTCGAAAGAGATCATCGTTGACACCAACGGCAAGAACGTTTACCCGGACGAGATAGAAGAGCTTTACTCGGATTCGCCATTCATCAAAGAGTTGAGCGTTGTCGGCCTGCCGGACGGCATAGGCGAGAAGGTCGCATGCATGGTCGTCCCGGACTACGATCAGGACATAGCATTATCGCGCGCCGAAGTTCGTCGCAAAGTGGAAGAGCATTTCAGGGAAATCTCTTCGACTTTGCCATTCTACAAGCGCGTAAAGGTTCTGCACTTCTGGGATGCGGATTTGCCGCGCACGGCCACGCGCAAGGTGAAGCGGCGCGAAGTTCTGGAATCCATGAAGGTGCTCGAACAGAGCATGCGAAACGTATCGCGTCTTGAAGCCACGCGCGAAGATTCAAGCGATGCTTCGTGGCTCCTGGACGTTGTTGCGACCGTAGCAAACCGCCCGCGCTCGGAGATTAGCTTAACGACCAGATTGAGCGACCTGGGGTTTGACAGCCTGATGTACGTAGAGCTTGCGACGGCGATTGAGAACGCCGGCGGCGTAATCACTTCGCCTGAGCGTCTGACCGAGGTGCAGGACATACGCGAGATGGCGAACATGGTCAGGCGAGATACGGCGGCTGCAAACGCGCGAAAAGAGCGCAGCCAGTCGCGCGAAAGCTCACCCGGCGAAGAGGACGAGATTTACATCCCGTCGTTCGTCAGAACCGTCGGCAACAAGGGCGCAGACATCGCTCAGAAACTTTTTTACGAAAAGTTTCTAAAAACACGTTACGAGGGGCGCACGAACATTCCCGTTCACACCAATTTCATCGTCGCCGCGAACCACACGTCGCATCTTGATATGGGACTGGTGAAGATGGCTCTGGGCGAGGCCGGGCACGACATGGTTGCGCTCGCCGCCGCAGACTACTTTTTTGACAACAAGTACAAGCGCGCCGTTATGGACAACTTCACCAGCCTCGTGCCCATAGAGCGGAGCGGAAGCCTGCGCCAATCTTTGCGCCACGCGCGCTCGTTTCTGGATAGAGGCTACAACGCGCT
>DATHJK010000057.1:0-5707 GCA_035316225.1 Pyrinomonadaceae bacterium | reverse complement strand
AGATTCGCGCCCCACTCGTGCGCCGACCGGCTATCGTGACCGGCGCGCTCGCCCTTTGCGAGCCGCGAGATCATGGCGCTTTTTAATTCGCCCTGAAGGTCAACTATCAGGTCATAACGCTCTTTGCGCAACCGTCTCAGGAACGATGTGACCTCGCCGCTTCGGAAAGCGCCGGAAAGGTTTCGTCCCCAGCGGCGCAACCCGCTCGGCATCACCGTGTCAACGCTTGCGTGCCACGCCGGGACTTGTGCGAACGCTTCGTCAACCACCCAGTCAAACCGCGCTCCCGGAAAAGCTTTCGCGGCATCCGAGATTGCGGGCAAGGTCTGCACAACATCGCCCATTGACGAGAGCCTGACAATTAAAACTCTCATGCGGCCTTTAGTTCTCATTTTTCCCGAACCATCTTCGCATCTTCTTCAGCTTCGCAGTCAACTGGTGACGCCGCAGGTGGTGGCTGCGCGCCGTCTCGTCCCTGACGTAGTTAAGTTGAAGCGCTTTGCGCTCGCCCACGAAAGGCTTGTGGCCATGCCAGCAATTGTCCGTCACCTTGAAGATTATGCACTTGCCAAAGGTCGGCGTAATCTCGACGACGTAATCGTCCAACTGTTTACTATCTTTCAGCACGCGCAGCCGACCCGTTTCCGTCTCCCACACAGGGTTGAAATAAAGCAGCACCGTAACGAGCTTGGACTGAGTGTCAGCATGTATGCGGCCATCGCGCTCGCCTGTGCGACCGCGAACTGTAATCATCGTGGGGCGGCCTTTGAGATTAATCGAAAGCTTCTCTTCTACGGCGGCGCGAAATGCGTCCGACTCCAACTCCTCTATCAAACGGCGAAACGACTCGCCGCATTCGAGTTGTTCCGGCGGGAAGCTTCCGCGCGCGCTGATTTCAGGGAAATCATTTAAGATTGCCGCTGCATACTCTTCGTTCAATAGATTGTCTATCACCAGAAACGGGAAAGGCGCTTGGTTCAGCGGCGTGCCGAGCAGCGCGTCCAGTTTAATCATAGAAGTATCTTCGGTCATACATCTTCTCCTGCACTGACCGAGCCAGCAGGTTCGTAAATGAACTTTCAGTTTATGCTTGCCGGGGGGAGGAAAAGCAAGTGGGGAGACCGAAACGATGAGGGCGGAAGGAATAATTACTCAGGTCGAATAGCTCGTCTTTCATACCTCACGCTGCCGAGTTCCTACTTGCAGTTCTTTCAAACTCTTCTTTCAGAAGTTTAGCGCAGCGGGAGGCTAGAGGCTATAATCCGTGGCGTAGTAATCTTATTCCTGAAGCGCACCCGAAAGCCTTTGAACATAACGGCGACAATCATAACCTTCAACGAAGAAGAGCACATACGCGCGGCGATTGAGTCTGTCTCGTGGGCCAACGAGGTGCTGGTCGTTGATTCGTGCTCGACCGATGCGACGCGCGAGATAGCACAGGGTTGCGGCGCGCGAGTCATCCAAAGAGAGTGGCCGGGCTTCGCAGGGCAGAAGCAGTTTGCGGCGGAAGAGGCTCGAACCGACTGGATTTTCAGTCTGGATGCGGACGAGCGAGTGTCGAAGGAGCTGCGCGCTTCAATCGAAGACCTGCTTTACACTGGAGAAGAAAGATTGGCGGACGGCTACCGCATTGCGCGGCGCGCCTTTTACATGGGGCGCTGGATAAGAGGCGGCGGCTGGTATCCTGACCGCCAGCTACGGCTCTACAAAAAATCTGCGGGGCGATGGGAGGGCGCTTACGTGCACGAGTCCGTAAAGATGCAGCCGGGCGCGCGCATCGCGTCGTTGAATGGCGACATACTTCATTACAGCATGAGTGATGCGAGCCATCACCACCGTATGATAGGCGAGCGGTACGCGCCATTGGCCGCGCGCCAGATGTTCGAGAAGGGACGCCGCACCTCTGCCTTGCAGATAGCATTTGCGCCGCCAGCAGCTTTCCTGCGAAGCTTCATACTCAAGGGCGGATTCCGCGACGGCCTTGCGGGTCTGGCAATAGCTCGCTTCGCAGCGCACAACGTATTTCTCAAATATCTTATGCTGTGGGAGATGCAGAACCGCGAGCCATCAACGCGAGATGGTGAATAGCTCAAGCAGGACAGCTTTTATATTTGTATGCTATCTTCTGTTATGCCCGACTCGATTCCATAAACGCGAGCCTCGGCGCTCTGATGCACTTATAAATCTATTGTCGAAATGGAGATTGATTGATGGAAGAGCAGAAGTCTAACGTGTCGTTCGAGGTCAGGGTGTCGCATGGTAGAAAGGGCGATGATCCGAACGAGCCGGACTGGGAAGTGGCGGAGATGGAGGACGGCGAAGTTAAGAACAGCTCGGACATTTACGACAACCTGACGCTCGCAGAGGCCGAACAGATGGCCGAGATGTGGACGAGAAAGAAGGACGAAGCGGAAGGCCAGGCTTGAGAGATTGCAGTCAGAGCAGAAATCCCCCGCGCATTGAATCAAACAGGATTTAGAATGGGCGAACCCTTCGCGCGCGCTTGACGCATCTTCCGGGCGATGCGTAAGATTTTGCTTACTCCTTTTCTCCTCCTCTTGACGCGAGCGAATTTTTTCGGAAGAAAGCAGGCAAGTGAAAGATGTATTTCGGAGTGTTTGAGTTTCTGGGCACGAGCGAGTTGCTGGTCATACTCGTTGTGGCTCTTGTGCTCTTCGGCCCGCGCAAGCTGCCGCAGTTGAGCCGCTCTCTGGGCAAAAGTCTGGCAGAGTTTAAGCGAGCATCGCAGGATTTCAAGCAGACATGGGATAGAGAGGTATCGCTCGAAGAAGCCAAGCAGAGCGCACGAGTAGATCAAGCCATGCTGCCGCAGCAGGATGAGACGATGAGCGGGACTACTGGAGGCAACTCAATCGCGCGCACAGCTTCCGCAGGCGAGAGCCAACCGCAGATGGTCGCTGCCGAAAACCAGATGACCGCCGCAGATTCTTCGACCCCACAAACGATTGCGACCCGGCCACAGCCAGCGCGCAAGCAGGATTGGCTGTAAGCTCAATCGAGCGCCGCCCAAAAGATGTCCACCCTTTTAGAGACAGAACTTAAGAAGCCAGAAGCCGGGGAAGAACTCGGCGGCCATATGTCTTTCCTTGAGCATATGGACGAATTGCGCCGCCGTCTCATACGCTCGATCATATTCGTCTTCGTTATTTGCATAGGCTGCTGGTTCGTCTCCGATTACATCTACAACTTTCTTGCCGTTCCAGTGCAGAAAGCTCTGGCCGAAGCGCAGCGGCGCGAAGTTCCCATAGGAGGGCTGACGGGCGGCGAGACGATTCAACCTCTGAGCGCTCTCAGAGAGAACGACACAGGGCGATACGTTTTCGGCGAGACTACGAAGATAGGCACGAGCGTCATTCCTACGGGCGCAAGCGTGCAGGTGCGAGTGGCGCGCGACAGTCAGGGACAGATAGGCGTTTTCACGGACGAGCCTCTTTACGCGGGCAACACTATCATACCGAAAGGCGTGCGCCTTCCTGTTGATTTCAACGCGAAGCCCAGCGTGACCACAGGGCTGGACGACAAGCTGATTGTGACGACCGCCATAGAGCCTTTCTCGCTCTACGTGAAGGTCTCCATCTACACGGCAATAGCCATCTCACTTCCCTTTCTGCTCTGGCAGATATGGGCTTTCGTCTCGCCCGGACTCTACCCGCACGAGCGCGCCTACGTCACGCCCTTCATACTGCTCTCGACCATCTCGTTTGTTATCGGAGCGGCCTTCGCTTACAAGGTGATATTCCCCCCGGCGGCTCGCTACCTGCTAGGTCTGGGGCACGACTTCCGGCTCTACCTGAAGGCGGACGACTATTTTGATTTCATAATACTGGTGATGCTTGGCATGGGCGCTGTCTTTCAGATGCCTGCGATAACATACGTGCTGGCGCGCATAGGGCTTGTCACGGCCAGATACCTGATTCGCATCTGGAAGGTCTCGCTGATTGTTATATTGATTGCGGCGGCGGTGCTTTCGCCTTCCAATGACGTTCCCAACATGATGCTTTTCGCCGCCCCCATGGTAGTTCTCTACATCGTCTCCATCTTCATCGCCTGGATTTTCGGCAAACAGCGCACAGTTAAGGGATGAGGGATGAGGGCGAAGGGATGAATAAGAATGTAGTGAACAGGTCAACACGCAATTGGCTCAAACTATTTCATCCCTCATCCTTCATCCCTCATCCCTTATTTTGAGGCAACTAAACTCAGTGTTTCCGGCATCTTGACTCTACTGGCGCACGCGACCTAAAATTCGCGTTTGATTGATGGCTGAAAGCCATGGAAGGGCTATAAGTCCCCGTAATCTTTGTAAGTAAACTCGAAATGAATCCTCGGTCGAAGAGGTCTTGAAGGGCATTGAGTCCTTCGCAGACCGCAGCCCCTTTTATGAACTGAAAAACAGGAGTTATTCCCGTATGTTTTCCCAAAAATTCTCCCGGCGACTGCTCATCGCAACTCTGGTCATTAATTTCAGCGCGCCCGCCACTCTGCTCGCTCAACAACAGCAGCAGCAGCCCGCCAGGCGAAATCAGCAACAAGGCCAGCAGCAACCTGACGACCCTTCGACAAGGCAGCGCAACGAGCGGCCTGAGATGAACAAGCACTACAGGGACTGGCTCGAAAATGACGTGCGCTACCTCATCTCGGATGATGAGCGAAACGTCTTCAAGAAGCTGCGCACGGACGAAGAGCGCGAGCAGTTCATAGAGGCATTCTGGCGCAGGCGCGACCCGAACCCGGACACCGACGAAAACGAGTTCCGCGAGGAATACTACGAGCGCATAGCTTATGCGAACGAACATTTCGCCAGCGGCGTACCGGGCTGGAGGACAGACCGGGGCCGCATCTACATCACCTTCGGCAAGCCGGACGAGATAGAATCGCACCCTGCGGGCGGCCCATACGAGCGACCCTACTGGGAGGGCGGCGGCTCTACTTCGACCTACCCGTTTGAAATCTGGTTCTATCGCTACATAGAGGGCGTAGGCTCAGGCGTGGAGATAGAGTTCGTTGACCCGACGGGCAGCGGCGAATATCACATTGCGCGCTCGCCACAGGAGCGCGACGCGCTTCTGATGGTTCCGGGCGCTGGATTGACTCTGGCGGAATCGCTGGGGCTGTCGAGTAAGACGGACAGAATCTTAGGCATGGGCCAATGGGCCAATGGCGGCGAGGCTTACCAGCGCACTCAGGATCAGCCTTTCGAGCGGCTTGAACTGCTGTCGCGCCTTTCTCGCCCTCCTGCGGTCAAATATAACGACCTGCTCTCTTTGAGCAACACGCCCGTCATTGAGGACAACCCGCTCAACTTCGACGTGCGCGTTGACTTCTTCCGCCAGTCGGACGAAAGGGTGATTACGGCCATTACGATTCAGATGGAGAATCACAACCTTGTCTTCCAGGACAGCGGCGGCGTGCAGCAGGCGATTGTCAACATCTTTGGCAAGATTACGTCCGTGTCTGGTCAGCGCGCTGGAACATTTGAAGACCCTGTGACGACGCAGGCAACGGCTGAAGAACTGGCGAGCGCGCGCGAGCGCAAGTCAGCTTATCAGAAGGCTGTCGCGCTCACGCCCGGCACCTACAAGGTTGACGTGGTTGTGCGCGACGTAAACTCCGGCGCAACCGGAGTCCGGCATCTTGGGTTCACCGTTCCGAGGTATAATTCAGAGCAGCTTTCGACCTCGACACT
>DATHJK010000056.1:0-4354 GCA_035316225.1 Pyrinomonadaceae bacterium | reverse complement strand
TATTCGGCACAAAAATATGCGTCCGGTCGCATATTTTTGTGCCGAATACGGCGTGCATAATTCTCTGCCGCTATATTCGGGCGGGCTTGGCATGCTGGCTGGCGATCATCTGAAATCCGCTAGCGATCTTGGCTTGCCGCTCGTAGCCGTCGGGCTTCTCTATCGCTACGGCTATTTTCGCCAGCGACTTCGCCGCGATGGATGGCAGGAGGAATATTACGGCGAGACGCATCCTTCAGTGCTGCCCATAACTCTTGTCAGAGATGAGCAGGGCACGCCCGTCATGGTCGAAGTTATGATGCGCGGGCGAAGGGTGCGCGCGCAGGCGTGGCGCGCTGAGGTAGGGCGCGTTCAGCTTTTCCTGCTGGACACGAATATACCTGAGAACGAGGAGACAGACCGTCTTGTGACAGGTCACCTGTACGGCGGCGACCGCGAGACGCGCGTGGTTCAGGAGATGCTTCTTGGCATTGGCGGCGTCCGCCTCCTCAGCGACTTAGGGCTAAGGCCGCACGTCTATCACTTGAACGAAGGCCACTCCGCTTTTCTCACGCTTGAGATTGCGCGAAGAATTATGAAGAAGGATGGAGTTGATTTCGGACAGGCCGCGAACCGCGTGCGCGATCTTTGCGTATTCACGACTCACACGCCCATAGCGGCGGGCAACGACGAGTTTGACCCTGCGCTCATCGAAAAATGTTTCGGCTCGACTTTTGAGGACGAGCTTGATATATCGCATGAAGAGTTTCTGAATCTTGGGCGCGTCAAGCCATACGATAAGTCGGAGAGTTTCGGGTTGACGCCGCTTGCTATAAAGATGTGTCGCTCAACTAACGGCGTGAGCCGCAGGCACGGCGAAGTGTCGCGCGAACTCTGGCATGGCATGTTCCCCGGGCGCACTATTCAACAAGTTCCTATAACTTTCGTCACCAACGGCGTTCACGCGCCCACCTGGGTTGCGCCCATCATACGCTCGCTTTATGAGAAGCATGTCGGGCTGGATTGGACGGAAGTGCTTTACGATGCGGCGAAGTGGAAAGATGCTATTGAAAAGATGGCTGCGGAAGAGTTGTGGGATGCACACCTGCTAATGAAGCGTAGGCTGATAGCGTTCGTGCGCAACCGCGCATTCCATTCGCGCATGACTGCGGGCGAGAGCCGCGAGTATACGGAATCAGCCCGCACCATGTTTGACGCGGGCGCACTGACAATCGGTTTTGCGCGCCGCGTCGCAGGATACAAGCGTTGGGGGCTGCTCATGACAGACCCCAATCGCCTCTTGCGTCTCATCAATAACGAAGATAGGCCCGTGCAGTTCATCTTCGCGGGCAAGGCTCACCCGCAGGACGAAGTTGCGAAGTTCATACTTCAGCAGCTTGCGCTCTGGAAGAGTGATCCGCTGATTCGCAAACGCGCGGTTTTCCTTGAAGACTACGATCAGGAGATTGCGCGCCAGCTTGTGCGCTCCGTTGACGTATGGCTGAACGTGCCGCGTCGCCCGCTGGAAGCTTCGGGCACCAGCGGCGAGAAGGTTGCGATTAACGGCGGCCTGAACCTTTCCATCCTTGATGGATGGTGGATAGAAGGCTACGACGGCACGAACGGTTTCGCCATAGGCGATTTGAGCGCGGCGGAAAACACTGACGCGATGGATGCTGAAGATGCAGAATCGCTCTACAGGGTTTTAGAGGAAGAGGTCGTGCCGCTCTACTACGAGCGCGACGGGCGCAACCTTCCGCGCCGCTGGGTCGAGATGATGAAGCGCTCCATCGCCACACTCGTTCCGAAATTTAATAGCGACCGCATGGTTCAGGAGTACGCGCTGAAGATTTATTCGTAAGACAAAATCCGTCAGGCGACTATGCCGCACGGCTCGTTCGTAAAGCTTCGGGCTTTCCGGCATAAGACCTATTCCTTCATCCGAAGGCTGCGCCTCGTGTTCACTTCCGGCCATCCGCGCATTGCTCCTCATCGAATCATTTCGTAAACTATCAGTGGACATTCTATTGCTTCTCTTTTGGAAGCTGCTTATTTAGAGAGCAGCGCCCGCATGGTTGAGATTCAGTTGAAAGACAGCGAGACGGAATTTAGATGAAGTATTGCCCTGTGTGCAGCACCAAGTATGAGGACGGCGTGAGCTTTTGCGCCGTTGACGGCGAGGTTCTGGAAGACGACCCTTCGACCATTGTTGGTACGACGCTGGACGGCCAGTACCACGTCGAGGCCATGCTGGGAAAAGGGGGCATGGGCGCGGTCTATAGCGCGCGCCATATTCTACTGGGCGACCGCGTGGCTATAAAAGTTCTGCCGCCGCAGATGCGCAACAACGCCGAGTGGCTCAGACGTTTTCGGCGCGAAGGGCAGGCGGCGCGACGTTTTCGTCACCCGAACGCCGTCACAGTTTACGACCTGCGCACGACGAGCGAGGGGCTTATCTACATGGTTATGGAATTTGTAGAAGGCCACACGCTCGATGCTGAGTTGAAAGCGCGCGGGCGGTTCTCGGCGCAGGATGCGCTGCAAGTGCTTGAGCCTGTGATGAGCGTTCTGAATGCTGCTCATGCTATGGGCGTGGTGCATCGTGATCTGAAGCCTGAGAACATAATGATAGGCAAGTCAGGCGAGACGGGCGAGAGTGTAGTGAAACTGCTTGACCTCGGCATTGCCAAGATGCGCGAGATGGCAGGGTCGGATTCGGGCGAAGCTACGAAGCTAACGGTCGCCGGTCAGATTCTTGGAACGCCCTATTACATGTCGCCTGAGCAATGGGGCGAAGTGCCGCGCGATATGAACTCTGAGATTGACGGGCGCGCAGACATCTACAGCCTCGGCAACGTCTTTTACGAAATCATAGCCGGGAGCAAACCTTTCAACGCGAACTCTCTGGCCGGATTGAGAAAGCAGCATATCTCGCAGCTTCCGCAGCCGCTCCACGAAGTTTTCCCTGAAATACCCGCCGCGTTCAGCCGTGCGATTGAGCGCGCGATGTCGAAAGATCGCAGCGACCGGCAGACCACAGCCGGAGAGCTTGCGAATGAATTGAGAATTGCTCTGGGTCTGCCGCTTTTGAACGCCTCATCGCCCGGCATCTATGCTTCTGCGACGGGCGCTAATCTGAGTGAGGCTTCGGTGACGCACACGGGTGAGATTCACGAAGGCAGACAGACGAACGCGGACGTGACAGCCGGAACCGTACTCACGCTTGATGCTATGAAGCAGGGAAGCGTCGCCGCCGCGCCGCCTCCTACAGTACAGCATACGCCTTTCGATCAATCCGCATCGCAGAACGCACAATTCGCATCTCAAGCGGGCGCACCATCAGGCACAATCGCCAGCAGCCCTGCCGTGATGAATCAATCCATAAATCCACCGGCATTTTCCTATGCTCCTTCCGTTGCGCCAGCGCAGCCCTCGCGCCGTTCGCCCGTCATCCCTATTGTCATAGCCCTCGTCTTGCTTCTGTTAATCGGCGGAGGGGCAGCCGCATGGTTTCTGATGAAAGGAAAGGGAACGGACAACGGGAACGGGAACGCGGTTGCGACGAAAGGCGATGACACAAATTCAACGAAAGGCAGCGACACGGGCACAACGAAAACAGATGTGAAGTCGGGAGGTGACCCGGCAGCTACGCAGGAAGGCTTGCGCTACTGGCTTGAAGTTGGCGCGGCGCAACGCGGTGATTCATCAACGCGAGTGGCGGGAGTCATCCCGCTACTTTCAGGCCAATCGTTCAAGTTTCATTTCACTCCGCGCGAAGACGGCTATCTTTACATCGTTGCGCCCGGCGCTGGAAACGTGCCCACGACTTTCCTGACTGCAAAGCCGGTTCCGCAATCAGGCGTGACTTCAAATCAAGTCAGAAGCGGAGTTGATTTCGCATTTCCGAACGGCGCGGGCAACTGGATAACTCTGGATCAGACGCCCGGCTCGGAAACCTACACGATAATATTTTCGCCCGCGCCGCTTGCGCAGCCCGCATTTCTTACAGCAACCGCTGCACGCGCTCTGAGCGGGGCAGAGCAGAATGAACTGGATAATTTCCGCAACCAGTACAAAGCAAATACTGCGGGCACGGACGTCATCAACGGGAGTGGCGTTGACCCGTTCGTTTCAGTAAAAATTCCGCAGTCGAAGGTGGCAGGCCAGCCCGTCATCTTCGACGTGCGCGTCGAGCATAAATAGGTTTGTCCGAAAAATCATCGAACACTCTCGCCATTAGTGAAACCGTTGGAGGTTTTAATGAGATTCAAATTATTTCTTCTTCTTCTCTCAATCACGCTCGTTTCAAGCGTTCTAGTCTTCGCGCAGAATCAGCCGCAGGATGAAGATGTGCGAGGCGCTTTCTTGAGTACGC
>DATHJK010000055.1:0-7976 GCA_035316225.1 Pyrinomonadaceae bacterium | reverse complement strand
AATTGCGCGAGCGCCGGGGTAGTGAACGTTGAAGTTATCAACGAAAAGATCAGCAGGGAGACAAAGAGCACAGGGGTTTTTCGCATAAGATTTAGCCTTCTTCTTGTCTGGAATATAGAGAGGACGTAAGGGTCGCTCAGGGTTATTTTCTGTAGAGAAACCGAAGAAACGTTTCCGCTCTTTACAGTCCCCGCGTGACCCGTGAATCCGAGTTTGTTGTACTAGAGAGTAGAGAACTCAGGTTGCCGGAGCGCACGGCTCCGTCGCTAATCGTGAACCGTTCAACCGCGCGGCGGGTTGCCCCAGCCGGAGCCAGCATACTCGCCGTCCTTCACAATGCACGGCACCGTAGGGTCGCCATCAGAATAGGCTAGCATCTCGCGCCGCCGCTCGCGGTCGTTCTGCGCGTCATATTCCGTGAACTGAAGATTCTGCGAGTTGTAATAATCGCGCGCCTGCTGGCAGTACGGGCAGCCCGGTTTCGTATAGATAACTAAAGCCACTTTTCTATGTTTACCTCCAGAAGGACAAGTTTAGCAGTGACAGGTGGAAGAAACAAAGGCCGGGAACTCATGTTTGCTTTCGAGATTCATCCACGACTGTTTCGGATATTATTCTTTTGCGGGACGGGTTATACTCGCGTAGATTTTTTAGCGCCGGATGGCCGCATCACACGCTTAGCATTTTGAGATGAATAGCGACCTCTTTCACCCATACGAAAAGCTGGTACGAATCAGAGTTCTAGGGCGCGATGTAGAAGTTCCCGAAAAGAACTCGCTTCTGCGCTGCTTTCAATTCCTCTCTATGGAGACTATCTCTTACGGAGACTTCTGCTGGAACGGCGACTGCGCAAACTGCCAGGTCTGGTGCAGCTACGCCGGAGAGAAGGTCGCTGACGACAAGCCTGTCCTCGCCTGTCGCACAGAGGTACGCGAGGGGATGGTGGTAACCAGATTGAGCGGCTTCATAAAACTGGAAGGAATCAACTCGGAAAATTCTGGAAGCATGGCTGCGAAAGAGTGAAGGGGCAAGCGCACCTCATACGCTCGCCCCTCATGGGTTGTAACCTAACTAGCTTTGAGCCGAATTAGCCTCTGCGTGCCTGGCGTCGGTCATGACGAAAGTCTCTAACATCCGAGCGTCTTTCACGACGGTCGCCGCGAAGGTCGCGCGTGTCCGAGCGAAGATCGCGGTGGTCGCCACGAATCTCGTGACGGTCTTCGCGCAACTCTTCCCGCGAAGCGCCGTTGCGACGGTCAACGCGATAGTCGCGCACGTCACCATGCAATTCTCGCACGTCGCCTCGACGCTCGCGGCGGTCTGCGCGAACCTCTCGCGTATCCGAGCGAATCTCGTGGCGGTCTTCGCGCAACTCCCTGCGCTCGGGCGGTGTGATGCGCCCCTGCGCCGCGGCGGTCGCAGTAAATGTTGCCAGCAACGCTGCTGAAAGAAGCGCACTGCCTAAAAGCGATTTCCTCATCTTTGTATTCCTCCAGATTTTCAAAATTTTTTGTTCTCGAAAACTTTTCGAGAACCACTCTCACCTTCGTCGCCGAAGACTTCGGAGGAGAGACAGAAAGATGATCCGCAACACGTGCGCGCAACCTGTACGGCATCCCCTTGAACAATTTCAGTGCAACTGCTCCGGCGATTTCCCCCTTGCCGAACTGTTAGACGCCGGACACTCCCGCACGGACGAGAAAATTGCTTCCTCAAAAATTCCTTATTCGTGCGGCGCTCCTCATAGCTATTGACTTCGCAATGAAATTGTCATAAAAGCCGCAACCGAACTAGCGTTTAGAGCGCCGTTCAACTCCTTTGCGAGCTTTCGGTCTTCCCTTTGCGCCTTTGCGAGAACTCTCAATTATCTTAAAGCTCAAGGCTTGTGAGAATTGAGAGTTCTCGCAAAGGCGCAAAGAAAAGAGCGAAGCTCGCAAAGAGATTGAACGACTGCTAAAGATTCTGAAAATAGACTTTTGATCTTTCTGGAATACAGAGAACAAAACTCTACCCGAAATCTCCCATGAAGCCTAAAAGGAGGCACACAATGAAACCCCTATTCTCCCTGAAGTTGAAATCAACTCTGCTTGTATCTCTCGCTCTATTGATTCTTTCACCTGCGACAGTGCTCGCGCAAAGAGGTCGTATACCCGTTACTACCTCGTCGCGACAGGCGCGCCGTCTCTTTCTTCAAGGATTGGAGCGCTCGGAAAATATTGAGAACGCTGAAGCGATTCCGCTTCTTGATCGGGCTATTCAAGCAGACCCGAATTTCGCGCTAGCCTATCTGGTGCGCGCTCAAGTAAGCCCGACTTTCCCTGAGTTTCGTAGATTCATGGATCAGGCTGTTAGCCACAGCAGCAGCAGCAGAGTGTCTGCGGGCGAAAGATACTGGATTCTTTCCGCCGAGGCGCAGGCCGACAATGACAACAAAAAGTCGAAAGCCAATTTAGATCAACTGCTGAGGCTTTTCCCGAACGATGCCAGGGTGCACGTCCTGATGTCGAACTATTATCGCAACACGGCGAACGACCCTGCGGCTGCGCGCGAGCTTGAGCGCGCCACGCATCTCGACAGAAATTACGCGGCAGCATTCAACCTGCTCGGCTATGTCTATTCAGCACTGGGAAATTACAACGGCTCGGAACAGGCTTTCAAAACTTACATACGGCTGCGTCCCGCAAGCCCTAACCCTTACGATTCTTACGCCGAACTGTTATTGAGGATAGGCAGGTTCGACGAATCAATCGCTCAGTATCGTAAAGCGCTTGCTCACAATCCACATTTCGTAAGCTCTTTGCGAGGCATAGGCGTCAACTACATTTTCAAGGGCGATTACGCGAAAGCGCGCGAAGCATTTCAGCAGGAGTTTGACAGTGCGCCGGACGTGGGCTGGAAATTCAACGCGCTTAACGCAACCGCAAGCTCATACGTGCATGAAGGAAACACTGAGGAAGCTTTGCGAACGCTTGAACGCCTTCGCGCTCTTGCCGGGCAAGAGCATGACGTTCCAACCGCGCTAGGCACTTACGAGGCCGCAGGCTTAGTCCTTCTCGAAGCAGGAAGGCTTGATGATGCTGTAGCGCAGCTAGACCAGATGGATCGTTTGCGCGAAGACCCCGGCTTGCCGGATGCCACGCGAGAGAACTTTCGCGTGCAGGCTATGTTCGACCGTGCCCGCGTCCTCATCGCTCGTCATGATTTCGCGGCGGCGCAGGCGAGGATAGATGAGCTTAAACCAATCGTCGCGGCACGTGGCAATCCGTTTGAAGAGCGCGCCGTCAACGAGCTTTTGGGAATGTCTGAGCTTGAACAGGGGCATTACGATCAGGCGCTCGCCTACTTTGCAAAAGCAGACCAGACTGATCCTTATCTCTTGTATTACACGGCTGTCGCTTACGAACGCAAGGGCGACAGCACCAACGCTATGAAGCTGTACAAAAGGATCGTAGACTGGAATCAGGACAACATAGGCTACGCCGTAGTGCGCCCACGCGCGCTGGCGAAAGTGCGCAGCTAAAATTTTCGTTGATGATGAAGATGCGGAACCCGCTTGAGTTAGCTCAGGCGGGTTCTTTCTTTCCGGATTATTTAAGAAGCCTCGCTTTTAATTCAGAATTGAGCGTAGGGAAAGGCAGATTCACCACCGCAGACACAGAGTACGCAGAGGGAGCACAGAGGGTTTCAAATCTGAAATCTGAAATCTCAAATAGCTTTGTCTTCTCTGTGTAATCTCAGTGCTCTTTGTGCCTTCGGTGGTGAATCCTCCTTCCCATACACTCAACTGAGAATTATTCTCATCTACGTCCATCCTTGCGCTTTTTATTCTTGTTCCGTAGAGTCAAAATGCAACCGCGCGGGCTGTGCTGCCGTATAAAAAACGTGGCGATAGATGAGGGGATGACTCTGGGGCGTTATGAGATTCGCTCGCACCTGGGCACGGGCGGCATGGGCGAAGTTTATCTGGCGCACGACACTCATCTGGAGCGCACCGTCGCTCTGAAAATCCTTCCGGCAGAGATAGCGGCAGACCGCGAGCGCATGCAGCGATTCATACAGGAAGCCAAGACGGCCTCAAGCCTGAATCATCCCAACATCATCACAATCCATGAAATCGGACAGGAAGAATCGCTCTACTACATCGCCACAGAATTCATTGACGGCGAGACCTTGCGCGAGCGAATTGCGCGTCAAGGCTCGCTTAACCTGGGCGAATCTCTTGACGTGGCAACACAGGTCGCTGCGGCGCTTGCGGCGGCGCACGACGCAGGCATTGTGCATCGTGACATCAAGCCTGAGAACATAATGATTCGTCGTGACCGCTACGTGAAAGTGCTGGACTTCGGACTGGCGAAGCCTACGGAGCGAAAGAGCGCGGGCGTTGATACGGAAGCCGCCACGCGCATGATGGTCAACACAAGTCCGGGCATGGTGATGGGAACCGTTTCCTACATGTCGCCGGAGCAGACGCGCGGGTATCAACTTGACGCACGCACGGACATATGGAGTCTGGGCGTGGTGCTATATGAAATGCTGGCGGGTCAGACTCCGTTCAAGGGCGATACGACGAGCGACGTGATCGTTTCGGTTCTGGACAGAGAGCCTGCCCCTGTCTTCGATTTTTTGCCAGGCGCGCCGCCCGATTTGCAGCGAATCATACGAAAGACTCTTCGCAAAGACAGGGAAGAGCGTTACCAGACTATAAAGGATTTGCTGGTTGACCTGCGCGCTCTCAAGCAGGAGCTTGATTTCTCAGAGCAGTTAGAACGCTCCGGCTCGCCCGAAGCCAGAGCTTCCCTCGGCTTCAGAACGAGCGGCGATTATCCGAGCGCCAGGACGGGCGGCGCACAACATGTCACCACGGATGAAGAGTTGTTAGCGCACACGATCAGGGTTGCGCACGCGCGAACAACGGACAGAAGCGTGTTGGCCGCAGGCGAGCCGTGGTGGAAGAGTAGAAAGAGACTGCTACTCCCAATCGCGCTCGTAGTTGTTCTATTGCCCATAATCGCGCTCTCAATCTTCTTCCTTTTCTTCCGTCACAACGGGCGGCCTTTAGCTCAGCAGTTTCAGGCGATGCAGATCACTCGCCTGACCTCTGCGGGCAACGCCACAGCCGCCGCCATTTCGCCCGACGGTAAATATGTCGCGCACGTTGTAATCAACGCGGGGCAGCAGAGCATCTGGGTGATGCAGGTCGCTACGTCAAGCCTTGTGCAGATTGTGCAGCCGGAGGATGTCGCGTTCAGCGGCCCTGTGTTCTCGCGCGACGGCAACTACGTCTATTTCCTGCGGCACGAGAAGAACAAGCTGGTCGGAGAACTCTTTCAAGTGCCGACGCTCGGCGGCCCCGCAAAGAAGATACTCACTGACATTGACAGTCCAATGACGCTCTCGCCGGACGGAACACAGTTCGCCTTCGTGCGCGAAGACCCAAACGATCTGGAAGCAGTTATTTTTATCGCAAATGCGGACGGCACGAACGAGAGAAGATTGGCCGCGCGCAAAGGCTCTGCATACTTCGGAGACCTCACCTGGTCGCCAGACGGCCAGACCATTGCCTGCTCAGCCGGGGATACGGACGCGGGCGGCGCTTACATGAACGTCATAGGCGTCAGCGTCGCAGACGGCGCAGAGAAAAGTTTTACGAACGAGCGCTGGTTATTAGTGGAAGGTCTGACGTGGCTGCACGATGGCACGGGACTCATCCTGAGCGCAACGGATCGCGCCACGAACCTGGGCCAAATCTGGCAACTCTCTTACCCGGACGGCCACGCGCAGAGAATCACGAACGACCTGAACAAATACGAGGGCGTGAGCCTGACGGCGGATTCGGGCGCGCTGGTAACTTTGCAGTACGAGCAACTGTCTAACATCTGGGTTGCGCCCGCAGGTAGATCAATCTCGCAAGCGCAGCAGATAACCTCCGGCACAGGTCGCTACTACAGTTTCTCATGGACGCCGGACGGTAGAATCGTTTACACGTCTCGCTCTGCGGGCAATCGTGACATATGGATAATGGACGCGGACGGAAGCCACCAGCGGCAGCTAACGAACGACGCGGCCTCCGATTATCAACCATCGGCTACGCCGGACGGTCGCTACATCTTTTTCATCTCGGACCGCAGCGGCGCGCCGAACATCTGGCGCATGGATGCGAGCGGCGCGAACCAGCGACAGATGACGCGCGGCAACAACGAGGGCGCGCTGCATTGTTCGCCTGCGGGCGACTGGATTGTTTATACGTCGTGGAATACAGGCAATCCTGCGTTGTGGAAGATTCCGGTTGAAGGCGGTGAGCCTGTTCAGGTGACGAATAAGTTCGCAATGCGTCCTGCTGTCTCGCCCGACGGAAAATACATAGCCTGCTTCTACTGGGATCAGCAGTTGGCATCACCCGTTCGCCTCGTCGTCCTGGATTTCGCAACCGGCGAGATAGTGAAGACGTTTGATGCGCCATCTGGCTTAGCTAGATGGACGCAGGACGGGCGCGGGTTAGCTTATCTGGACGAGCGCGGCGGCGTGGCAAACGTCTGGCTTCAGCCCATTGACGGTGGACGCCCCACGCAGATGACTGACTTCAAACTCGACCGCATCTTCTGGTTCGACTGGACATTCGATGGTCGCCAGTTCGCCGTTGCGCGCGGAACATTGACGAGCGACGTTGTGCTGATTAGCAATTTCAGGTGAAGGTCGTTATTCGGAGAGATAGCGCAAGTAGCAATCCGACGCTTGAATTTGTATGTTGACTGAAGAAGGTTAAAGCCGCAAGCTTTAGCCAGCCAGAGGGCATCGGAGAAGCTGTGCTTGAATTATGACCACCAGAGTCAGAGGGTTAGTCTAGCTCCCGGTGCTCACCCCGTGTGCGAGCGCAAAAGAGGTCGGACAGTATCCGAAGCCGCTCAACTATTGAGCAGAGCTTGTATCTGCAAGTTTGATCCGCGCCGCATTCAATCATAAACAGGGAGTTCACCACTATGACATTACCAACACTAGGCATAGACATCTCTAAACTAAAGTTCAATGTCTGTCTCATCAACTGCGATGGCAAGCTTCGACATAAACTCTTTCCCAACAACGAAGCTGGCTTCGCGCAACTTCTTGAATGGCTCTCAAAGCAGGGCGTCTCCAACTGCCACGGCTGTTTGGAAGCCACAGGTAGTTATGGTGAAGCACTCGCGCTCTTTCTTCATCAAGCAGGCCATAGGTTGAGCATCATCAACCCGGCTGCCATTAAAGCCTTCGCTCAAAGTCGGCTTTCACGAACTAAAACAGACCGCGTGGACTCGGAACTCATAGCACGCTTTTGTCAGGCGCAGGAGCCGCCAGTTTGGAGGCCGCCCTCTGAGGAAGTGCGAGAGCTACAAGCACTTGTCAGAAGACTCGAATCACTCATAGAGATGAGAGTGATGGAAGAGAACCGGCTCTCTTCAGGCATTGCAGTTGAAGTGGTGCGCCAGAGCGTTGAAGAACTGCTTGCTCATCTCAATACTCAGATCAGGCGAGCTGAGGAGTTGATACGCACACACATCAACAAGCATCCAAGGTTGAAGCAGCAGAGAGAACTGCTCGACTCCATCCCCGGCATCGCAGAAACAACTGCCGCACACTTACTCTCAGAGATCACAGATATCACACAGTACAGAAGCGCACGACAAGTGGCGGCTTATGCTGGACTTGTGCCTAGAGAGCGCCAATCAGGTACGAGTCTGCGTGGACGTGCAAGATTATCAAAGATCGGCAATGCTAGGCTCAGACGTGCTCTCTACTTTCCTGCTATCACAGCTATAAGGTGCAGCTCGTTCTTTCGATCATGGGCCGAAGGGTTACAAAAGCGGGGCAAGAGCAAGATGATGGTCATCTGTGCTGTGATGCGAAAGCTTCTGCATATCGCCTATGGTGTGTTGAAGACGGGCAAGCCTTTTGATCCAGAGTGGATGAAATCTGCTTGACAGAGAACACAGTATCTAACCCGC
>DATHJK010000054.1:0-4431 GCA_035316225.1 Pyrinomonadaceae bacterium | reverse complement strand
GTTCGTGCAAAAATTCGTAGACGGCGAGCCGCAGAATATTGCGATCAACCACGGCCATGCGCGAGATGCGCCAGTGCTCGGCGCGCGAGCGTATGCGCTCGTCCAACGCTACCAGTTGAGCGAGCGTGCCTGTGACGAGCCGCGTGGCGAATTCGCGCGCAGGTTCTTCTAAATCCGATTCGCCAAGCTCTGCCCAGTACGAGCGAACCAGCTCGTCCACACGAGTCTCGGCTACATCAGCCGCAAAGAGCATTTGCAAGGCGCATTCACGCGCCTTACGCCTTGAACCCATAATAATGCAGGGATGAGGGATGAGGGATGAGGGATGAATGATGAATAAAGCAGATTCTCTTTATTTCATCCCTCATCCCTCATCCCTCATCCCTCGAAAAAGATTTACCAACTCGACAGCCGACATTGCGGCTTCGAACCCCTTGTTGCCCAGCTTCACGCCCGCGCGGTCAATAGCCTGTTCGAGCGTGTCTGCGGTGACGACGCCAAAGACGACGGGCACGCCTGTCTCCATGCCTGCCTGCGCGATGCCCTTAGTGACTTCGCCCGCTATGTAATCGAAGTGCGGCGTCTGCCCGCGTATGATCGTGCCCAGACAGATGACAGCATCCCACTTGCCTGTCTCCGCGACGCGACGCGCCATCAGCGGAATCTCGAACGACCCCGGAACTTTGAAGACCTCCACAGACCTCTCATCAGCGCCAAGACGCTCAAGCGCATCCAATGCGCCTTCCACCAGCCGCGCGGTCAGGAAATCATTCCAGCGGCTCGCTACAATCGCAAAGCGAAAGCCCTCCGCGTTCAGGCGACCTTGATGTATGACAGGCTGCAACTCGTCCAAAGCTCCGATCAGCGGGATGTGAAAGCATTCAAAGTATAGATAAGAGAGAGACGAAGTGACAAGCGACGAGTGTGAATAACGATGGCTCTTCAGCTCTTTTTGTAGCCTAGCCCCCAAACACGCAACAGCGAGCGACACCCGCTTTCAAAGTCCGCTACAAAATCCACCATTTGAAAGATAGAGAGTGTCCACGAGAGTTGATCGAAGTCGCAAGGCTGGTAAAGCAGAGGCACTATCTTATCAGCATAACGATTATCGTTAAGCGCGAATAAAATTTCACGTTTTACCCATAATGATTTAACCGAATTTGGCGAAAGGATAAGAACAAACCAATCGCACCGCTTGAGGGCAGCACCAATCTCATCATGCCACTGCTGTGCTCCAATAATATTGGTTTGACTATACCAGACAGGAATTCCATGTCGGCGCATCACATCGGCGAGAGTGCTTACGAAAGGCTCATCGAGGCTTGAGTGAGACAAGAAAACTTCATTGGGAAACATAGAAGAGTCCTACCGTGAGGGTGTTAGGCTACTTCCTGAAGCGCTTGGGTGATTTGTTGAATACCTTCCTCTTGACTATTCTCCGGTAGATTGATCAGCCTTAGACGGCGCAGAATCCAGGGGATACTATTGCTGGAAAATTTTTCTGGTGAACCTACCAAGACAGGAATTAAACGCCTGTTGAAAGATTTGCTGCCTAGAGCATATTCAATCTCATGACGCACAGCTTTAGATTTAATAGACTCAGGCGTTAGAAGAACCACCATAGCCTCTGATTCTCCTAATCCTTCTGCAATTTTTTCGGCCCAATTATCGCCGGGCATAATTTCACGGTCGGCATCCCAAACATCCAGGCCAGCTTGTTCTAAAGCCTTCGTCACTTTTCTCGCTAGAATTTCGTTTGCGTGTGCATAACTAATAAATACTTTCATTGCAGCACCTGCCTTTAACTATCTCAAGATAATATTCTCATCGATTATTTTACACAACCAAATTTCGAGAGCAATTAATAACCTTTGAATGTCGGTTCACGCTTTTCGAGAAAGGCGCGTGTGCCTTCGCGCATGTCTTCGGTTGCGAAAAGCTGGCTGAAGAGTTCTCTTTCGAGCTTTAAGCCTTCTTCAAGCGGAAGCTCCAGGCCGCGCGTGACGGCTTTGAGGCAGGCGCGTATGGCGAGCGGAGCAAGGCGAGCGATTTCATTGGCAAGAGATAAAGCTTCGGTCAGAAGTCTCTCAGGCTCTACCACGCGGTTAACCAAACCCATCTCCAGCGCTTCTTCCGCAGAGATGCTTTCGCCCGTCAGCATCAACTGTTGCGCGCGCCCCGTGCCCACGACGCGCGCTAGCCGTTGCGTGCCGCCGTAAGCAGGAATCACGCCTAGCTTCACTTCAGGCAACGCGAACCGGGCAATTCGGGATGCAACGCGCAGGTGACACGCGAGCGCAAGCTCAAGGCCGCCGCCGAGCGCCGCGCCGTTGATTGCCGCGATGACGGGCACGCCGCTGGTTTCTATCCGATTGCAAACCTCCTGCCCGCGCTCCGCAGCCCTGCGCGCCCCTTCTTCGTCGAGCGGGGCAAGCTCACCGATGTCCGTGCCCGCGCAGAAAGCGCGCTCGCCCGCGCCTGTCAGAATCACCGCGCGGCACTCTTCCGGCGATTGACTCTTGATGTATGAAAAGAGTTCTGCAAGGCGCTCCAGCATCTCGCGCGTGAGCGCGTTCAGCTTCTCAGGCCGGTTCAGATGCACGACGGCCACCTTATTCCGAAGCTCGAAGATTGTTGCGGGCATAAGAATGTAATAGGTGATAAGTGATAAGTGATGAGTGATAAGCGATAAGAGAAAAGCTTTTGACTCCAGACTCCGAGACTTCAGACTCCAGACTTTCTTATCACTTATCACTCATCACTTATCACTGCTTTATACCAGATTCATTGGCGTAGGGTTCTTAGGGTCTGTGGTGTAATCGTAAAAGCCTCTGCCTGATTTGCGACCGTATAGACCTGCTAGAACCATGCGCTTTAGAAGCGGCGGGGGCGCGAAACGTTTTTCGCGGAACTCGTTGAACATAATCTCGGCGATGTAGTAGGTGGTGTCGAGTCCTACGAAATCGCCTAGCGTGAACGGCCCCATGGGATAGCCGCAGCCGAGTTTCATTGCATTGTCAATGTCAACGATTGAGCCAACGCCCTCTTCGAGCGCTCGAATGGCGTCGAGCATGTATGGGACAAGCAGGCGGTTGACGATGAAACCTGTTTTGTCTCCGGCACGCACTGGAACTTTGCCCAGTTTGTTGCCGAACTCGATTGCCTGCTCGTAAACCTCCTCGTCCGTCAAGATCGTTCGTACCACTTCGACCAGCTTCATTATAGGCACAGGATTGAAGAAGTGCAGACCTATGAAACGCCGCTGGCGCTCCGCGCTGGTTGCAGTCATCATCTCCGTAATCGAGATTGATGAAGTGTTCGAGGCGAAAATTGTCTCCTGTTTGCAGATAGCATCCAGACGGCTGTAGGTCTCGCGCTTTACATCCAGATTTTCGATGATGGCTTCGATGACTATATCGCAGTCCGCCAAATCTTCTAGCGAGGTTGTTCCTTTCAGACGCCCGCGCGTTTCCGCCTGCTGCCCGGCTGTGATTGTTCCCTTCTCCGCAAATTTTGCGAGCGATTTTTCAATGCCGCCGAAGCCTTTTGCGATCAGGTCTTCAGACACCTCGCGCACTATAGTTTCAAACCCTGCGCTCGCCGCTGTCTGAGCTATGCCCGAACCCATCAGGCCGCAGCCCAGCACGCCAACCTTTTTAATCTCCATCTTTATTATCTCTCCTCCAAAAAAGCTCCCTGTGCGAGAGCGTGATTATTCAACTATCTTTGATTCTGAGAATCCTGGCGCGAATTCTGATTCTGTGTGCTGCTGTCGGAAGAGTTTTCGACAAGCTCTATGTGATATTTGGCCCCGTCAGTCTTCACCCAGCCATCACGTTTATTCACCCATGCATCGAAGTCTGTTGCCAGTTGTTCCCCGTTTCGTTTGGCCTCGCGTAGCTGCGCGGGCTGCCCCGTAGGCATCGAGACGAACTCGCGCGCTCGACCCAGCAGAGATTTCAACTCGTCCAGCAACGCGCCTGCCTTTTCATCAAGACGCGGCGCACGCTCCACCTCTCGCAGAGCCGTATCAATCTTGCTTGCATCGTGACTCTTCAGAGTCGCGTCAACGGCCTCAGCGCCGTTGTTGAGCGCATTTAAGTAGGCTTCTATCTTCTGCGCGTCCGCGTCCGCTTGAGCAGACGCGAGCGCGCTTCGCGCTATCGCCATAGTGTTATGAAAATTCCGCGCGACCATGACGAAGCTCACGGCGACGAGTGCGATGGCAGCGATTTGAAGGGCGCGCCAGAAGATTGCGACACCGCTGCCGCGCTCATCCGGTCGCCTGTAGTTAACTATAGAGGCAAGCGCGGCTCCAGCGACGAGTCCGCCCACGTGCGCAGCGTTATCAATAAGCCCTCGCCCGACGTAGCCTATAAAAAAATTTATGAGGATGATTGGAAGCATGCCCGTGCCGAAAGCGCGCTTGAA
>DATHJK010000053.1:0-12481 GCA_035316225.1 Pyrinomonadaceae bacterium | reverse complement strand
CAGCAGGCCAGCAGGCCAGTCAACAACCGGCTCAGAACGGCCAGCCGCAGGACAGGTCTCACGGCGAGTTGCCCCAACAACCCGGCGCGGATAGAAACGGCGTGCGAAGCTACTTAAAAGTGCGCATGCCTACGTTCAACTTCTCGCCGACTGAGCTTCAAAAACTTGTACGTTTCTTCATGGCCGTTTCGTCGCAGGAAGACCCGTACATTCCGCAGCAGCTAGACCCGCTCACGGATCAGGAGCGACTGATTGCGCGCCAGCTATTTACTTCGGGCACACCTTGCCTGAAGTGCCACATGACCGGCAACGCGCAACATGACGCGACTGCGATTGCACCAAACTTCATGATAGCGGGGCAGCGTCTTAAGCCGGACTGGACGTTCCGCTGGCTGCTTGACCCCGCGCAGATTAGTCCGGGCACTGCGATGCCAACGGGACTGTTCAGGCAGGAAGGTGATCGCTGGGTAACGAATCTCCCGAACGTGCCGCAGGCTGTTCACGACTACACGGGCGACCATGCCAAGCTGTTGGTACGTTACATGATGTTGATGACGCAGGACGAGCAGCAGCGACTGCTTTCTGCCTCGCCCGCGCCTGCGACGGGTGGGGCCACAACGACACAGCCGGCGCAAAGCACGCCGCAAGGGCAGACCGCGCACGGTCAAACGCCAAAGCCTGTTAGCCGTAACGCTACGCCGCAGAATCGCGGCAGGCCGAAGATAAGCGCAAGCGTGACTGATTACAGCCCGCGCGGCCCCGGTGTGAGATACGCAGTCACGCACCGCTCGGAATAGTGTTTTTCAATATACCTGTGTTTTAATGTTCAGAAAGAAATCATACTGATTTGGAGGAATCACAAATGCTAAGCAGACGCGCACGCCTCTGGCTTGCCATCTCTCTAATTCTTCCGCTTCTCTCGCTCGGTATTGCTTGTAAGAAGAGCGAGGACGCAGGCGAAACGGGTAACAGTGGAAGCACCGCTGCAAACAGATGGAAGCCGAAAGGCAACGAAGGAACAATCAAGGGAACAATCGCGCTGAACGGTCAGGCCCCTGCAAACCCCAAACCCGATCTTTCAGCCGACGCATACTGCGCCTCGAAGAGTCCTGGGTTAACAACCGAGGAGATAATGGCTAACAACGGCCACCTTGCGAATGTTTTCGTCTATATCAAATCCGGGACGACGGCGGACGGCCAGAACATAGATAGCCTGTCGTTCGATACGCCTACGGATGCCGTGACGCTAGACCAGAACGGCTGTCATTACAGGCCGCACGTTCTGGGCGTGATGGTCAATCAGAAGATTAACATCACGAGCAGCGATCAGACGACGCATAACATTCACTTCATGCCGAAACAGAATCAGGATTGGAATCAATCCCAACCGGCAGGCGCAGCCGCGCTCACTCATAGCTTCTCGCGCTCCGAAGTGATGATTCCAGTCAAATGCAACCAGCATCCCTGGATGAAAGCAAATGTCGCTGTGATGAAGCATCCTTTCTTCGCCGTGAGCGGCGACGATGGCACTTACACTATCAAAGGCGTGCCGCCGGGAACCTACACTGTCGTCGCGTGGCAGGAGAAACTGGGCGAGCAGACGCTAGGCACTGTGAAGGTTGATGCAAACGGTACGGCCACAGCCGATTTCTCCTTCAACGCTGCTGGCGGTGCTACGGCGAACGGCCCTGGCTCACTTCAAGTTATGCCTGCGCTCGAAGTCCCGATGGTAACGGAAGCGCACTGAGGGAAAATGAATTGTGGGAGGCGGCGGGCAGACTCAATCGTGCCTGCCGCCTTGCGCAAAAAAAGTTTCAAGCTGCCTGAGAATTTCATACGCCACAGATTTCCTGAGCTTTAGCAGTATCGGTTAATTGCGTTTTAGATTTAAATTAAGTCGGAAGATATTTTAGCGATCCTGTTAATGTATGAAAGCAGTTGCAGTCGAGATTGATCGCGGCAATATCGCAGCGGGAGGCGTGCGCTTGACGGCGCGCGAGCGCGCCTCCGCCTACCTTGAGCTAACAAAGCCGCGCATCACTTTTCTTATCGTACTGACTTCAGCCGCAGGCTATTTTCTGGGCGCACGCGGCCCCGTTGATTACCTGAATCTTCTTCACGCACTCGTCGGTATCACCCTGCTCTCTTCTGGAATCGCAACCCTGAACCAGTTCATGGAGCGCGATCTGGACGGGATGATGCGCAGGACTTCGCTTCGCCCGCTCCCTTCAGGGAAACTTCAGCCGCTCGAAGCTTTAGTTCTGGGTATATGGTTAACAACCGGAGCCGAAGCTTACCTGGCTTTTCTGGTTAACCCTTTGACAGCAGCGTTCGGCCTGTCGGTAATCGTTGGATACCTTTTTCTCTACACGCCGCTTAAGACCCGCACGACCCTTTCAACTGCTGTCGGAGCTTTCCCCGGCGCGATGCCGCCTTTGATGGGATGGACTGCGGCGCGCGGCGAAGTGGGCGTAGAAGCCTGGGTGCTATTCGCAATACTATTTCTCTGGCAGTTCCCGCATTTTCTCGCAATCGCATGGATGTACAGAGAGGATTACGGGCGAGCAGGGATAGTGATGCTGCCTGTTATAGAGCCTGAAGGTCGCGTGACAGGCCAGCAGATAATCGCTTACACGCTCATGCTAATCCCTGTGAGCCTGTTGCCAACGGTTCTAGGCATTTCAGGGAAAATCTATTTCTGCGGTGCCGTCGTGCTCGGCGCTCTATTTCTCTACAGCAGTGTCCGCGCCGCGCTCTCGAAATCAAGACAAGACGCGCGGCGGCTACTGCTTGCATCGGTTCTCTATTTACCACTGCTCTTTGGTCTAATGGTTTTGAATAGGTGATAAGTAAATAGTGATAAGTGATGAGTGATAAGTTATAAGAAAGAGAAGAATGCAGGAGCCGGAATCCAGAATTCAGAAGATAAAGGCTTTACATTCTGTCTACTGACTCCTGAATCCTGTCTTCTGCTTTCTCTTATCACTTATCACTCATCACTTATCACTGCCTTTTAGGAGGTTACTCGATGGGTCGCGCTCTGGGTGTTCTCATCTGGCTGCTCACGCTTGGCTCCGTGCTGCTGTTTGCGAGCGGTAAGTGGTGGTTTCCGGCTACCATCTCGGAGCACGGGCCTGAGATTGATCGCCAGTTCATGCGCACTATCATAGTGGTCGGCATAAGCTTCGTGGCAGCACAGGTCGCGCTAGGGTGGGCTGTCTGGAAATATCGCGCTACGCCCGGCGACACCACGCGAGCGGTCTACTCGCACGGCAACAACCGTCTTGAGATTATCTGGACTGTGGTGACGGCTATTGTTTTCATCTCGCTCGCCGTCATAGGCCAGAGGGTCTGGGCGCAGCTTCATTTTGTGGGTGCGCCGCCGGGATCGTTCCAGGTCGAAGTTGTTGCACAACAGTTCCAGTGGAATTTTCACTACGCGGGCGTTGACGGCCAGTTCGGTCGCACAGACCCTTCGCTCATTGGCTCTTCAAATCTGGTGGGACTCGACCCATCTGACCCGAAATCCAGAGACGATGCAGTGCTGGCGACGCTCGTGCTTCCCGTTAATCGCCCTGTCGAACTGACTCTCCGCTCGATTGACGTGACGCACAGCTTCTGGGTTCCACCTTTAAGATTCAAGCAAGACCTTGTGCCCGGCATGGCGATTCACGTTCATTTCACGCCGACGAAAACAGGGCAATACGAACTCGCGTGCGCAGAGCTTTGCGGGCAGTTCCACTACAGGATGCGCGGCTACGTAATCATCCTGCCTGAAGACGAGCATCGTGCTTTGATGGCATTGCCGCCCGACCAGTTTCAATCGCGCGTGGGCCAATTAAGACAGCAAATTCCTATATCTTACTGACAGGAAACTTTTCGCAAGCGTAAGGCGAGAGGAGAATGAGGGGCTATGGCAGCTCACGAGATTTCCGGGGAAGTACACAGGCACGAAGCGCCGAAGAGTTTTATACGTAAATACATCTTCAGTCTTGACCACAAAGTCATTGGCATACAGTACATGCTGCTGGCGATGACCTCCGTGCTGGTCGGGCTGATTATGTCCGTGCTGATGCGCATGAACCTGAGTTGGCCGGGGACGAAGTGGCCTATCCTGGGCACGCTCTTTCCGACGGGCGCACCCGATGGCGTGATGAGTCCAGAGTTCTACCTGTCGCTCGTTACGATGCACGGGACGATGATGGTCTTCTTCGTGCTGACGACAGCGCCGCAGGGGGGATTCGGAAACTATTTCCTTCCGATTCAAATTGGCGCGGACGACATGGCTTTCCCGTTCCTCAACATGATGTCATTCTGGGTGACATTAGTGGGCTTCGTCGTGTTGATACTTGCCATATTCGTAGAGGGCAATCAGGTTGTTGGCGGATGGTTCTCAGGGCTGGGCGATTGGATGCAGGGAGGGAGCGGGACGGTTGGGCCAATCGGTGGCTGGACGGCATATCCGCCTCTGAGCGCGCTGGGAAAAATCGCAGGGCCGGGGCAGGGCGCAGGCATGTCGCTCTGGATTATCAGCATTGCGATTTTCTGCGTTGGCTCTCTCCTCGGCGCTTTGAATTTCATCACGACGCTTCTGAACATGCGAACGCGCGGGATGAGCTTGATGAGAATGCCGCTCACCTGCTGGGCATGGTTTACTACAGCCGTGCTCGCGCTGCTGGCGTTCCCTGTTCTACTCGCCGGCGGCATACTGCTTTTTCTTGACAGGACTGCCGGGACGAGCTTCTTCATCCCCGGCGGCGAAGTCTTAACAGACACGCTCATCACGACTCATCAGGGCGGCTCGCCAATCCTCTGGCAGCACCTCTTCTGGTTCTTCGGACACCCCGAAGTTTACATAGCCATACTGCCGGGCATGGGCGCGACATCGCACATACTTTCCACCTTCGCGCGAAAACCTATTTTCGGCTATCGCGCGATGGTATTCGCAATGTTCGGCATCGGCCTTCTGGGCTTTTTCGTCTGGGGACATCACATGTTCATCAGCGGCATGAGTCCTTATTCGGCTATGGCTTTCTCTATTCTGACGCTTTCCATCGGCGTGCCTTCGGCAATCAAGACGTTCAACTGGCTGGGCACGTTGTGGGGCGCGAAGATTCGCTTCACTGTGCCGATGTTATTCGCTATCGGGTTCGTGTCGCTATTTGTCGCGGGCGGAATCACAGGGTTGGTGCTGGGGCAGACTTCGCTTGACCTTCCCATGCACGACACCTATTTCGTGCTGGCGCACTTCCATCTAGTGATGGGCGTGGCGGCAATCTTCGGCATGTTCGCGGCGATGTCCTTCTGGTTCCCGAAGATGTTCGGGCGCATGATGAACGAGACAATTGGAAAGATTCATTTCTGGATAACGTTCATAGGAGTCTATTCCATCTTCGTGCCCATGCACATCATGGGCATCATTGGAATGCCGCGACGCTACGCGCAGTTCGCAGAAAACGGGCAGTCAATCTATCATTTCATTGACCCGGCAGACCCGCTCGTAAAATTCGTGACCGTTGCGGCTATCGTCACAGCCGTCGCACAGGTGCTCTTCTATTTCAACTTCTTCTGGAGCATCTTTAAGGGGAAGAAGGCGGGCGAGAATCCGTGGGAGGCTACGACGCTTGAATGGACAACTGCGTCGCCGCCGCCGCACGACAATTTCGCGGGCGTCGTTCCGACGGTTTACAGAGGCCCGTATGAATTTGCAGTGCCGGGCGCGCCGAACGATTTTATAATGCAGACAGAGACAGACGCGGAATTAGCTTCGCATAGTAAAGGGACAAGCGGTAATGGCCACGATGGTCACGGGCACTAAAGAGATAACGAAAAAGGGGAAGAGAGTCGCTGACAGAGGGTCTGGAAAGTCCGGGCCTAACGGTCACGGGTCTCGCGGCAATGGCGGCGACCCCGGAGGCGGCGATCTTGCCGGAAGGTTCGAGCCTGATCGCTATCGCATAGGGATGTGGGTTGCGCTCGCGGGCATTGCTATGCTCTTTACTGCTCTGACGAGCGCTTACATTGTCCGTGCCGGATGGGTCAACGACCGGCGACCGCCCGACTGGAGGCCATTGGTCATACCGCGCCTGCTGTGGCTGAGCACGGCGCTGATAGTGTTGAGCAGTATTACATTCGAGATTGCCCGAAAGGGTTTGAAGCGGGGCGAAGAGAGCGTATACGGTCGCTGGTTGCTCGCAACTGTTTTTCTGGGGCTGGGGTTTCTGGCATCGCAGTTTGTTGTGTGGCGGCAGCTTGTAGGTCAGGGCGTTTATATGTCGTCGAACCCGCACGTCTCTTTCTTCTACCTGTTGACCGCTGCGCACGGCCTGCATCTTCTCGGCGGAATCTTCGCGCTCGATTACCTGTTGATACGCACGTGGCGTAAACGGCAGGGTGAATTCGAGGAGAAGAAACGGCTGGCACTGGCCGGAGCGGTTTCGCTCTACTGGCATTTCATGGACGGACTCTGGATTTACTTGTTCTTACTCCTATTCTTCTGGAGGTAAAGAGGTGGCAACACAGGTGCAAGCCGAGCAGGTGATTTCGGGTGAGTGGGGAGGCGGTGCGTTCCCCTATAGAGTCGGCCACAGGAAACTGGGGATGTGGCTTTTCATAGTCTCCGACTCGCTGACATTCTCGGCGCTATTGATCGGCTACAGCTACGTGCGCGCGTCCAGCGATAACTGGCCCACGCCGTTTCCTTTCTGGCCCAGCATCATCTTCTCAAGCGTGATGACGCTCTGCCTGCTATCGTCCAGCTTGACGATGGTGATGGCTGTGAAAGCTTCTGCGCGCGGTGATAAGGCGGGAGCGAGAAAATGGATCTGGGGGACAATCTTAGGCGGCGCATCATTCATCGTTCTGCACTTGATAGAGTGGAACCACCTGATAAGCGAAGGGCTTCGTCCTTTCGCGCTTCCAGACGAATGGGCGCATCGCTGGCCCGGCGCTTCGCCGCTTTTCGGCGCGACCTTTTTCGCAATCACCGGGCTGCACATGTTCCACGTCTTCACGGGACTGATTTATCTGGCGAGCGTTGCGGTTATGGTCAAACGGCTCAAACATGAGGACGTGGAGATAAGCGGACTATACTGGCACTTCGTTGATCTGGTATGGATGTTCGTGTTCCCAATGATCTACCTGCTGTCTGTGGATTTCAAAGGGTGAGAGGTTAGTCGTTTTAGAGAATTAACCCGAAGGAGATTCTGAAAGGATGAGCGCACACACGGAAGAAGAACCGCACGATGCCGGGACGACAAAGCTGTTCGTTTCAGTCTGGGTCTGGCTGCTTGTGATGACGGCTGTAGAAGTTTTCCTGGGCTACATCCATTTCGATTTGAAGATGAAGCTCACCATTCTACTGGGGCTTTCCATCATAAAGGCTGCGCTCATCATGGCCTACTTCATGCACCTGAGATTCGAGCGCCTGAGCCTGATTCTCACGCTCGTACCGGCGATGGTAATGTGCATCTGCCTTCTTTTCGTCTTCTTCCCGGATAGCTTTCGCTCCTCGTCGCTGCGATATAAATTCAGCGGGCATGACCAGACGACGGGTGTAAATCCATGAAGAAATATTCGGGGAACAACAGGTTCGTGTGGCGGGGCACGCTTCTGGCGCTAACTCTTTTCGCGCCGTGCACAAGCGCTATGGCCCAATGCGCTATGTGCAGGGCTGCCGTTGCAGGCTCTGCCAATGCCGAGACGCTTTCGCGCGCGTTGAATCTGGGCGGCCTTATTCTTCTTCTTCCACCGATTATCCTCTTCACAGGGTTTTTCGTTCTTATATGGCACTACGCACGCGCTCAAGAGATAGCTCTGTCTGGAATTGAGAAAGAGAATATTCTGAAAAGGTGGTTGCGCTCGAATTGGTTGAGCGTGTTTAGAAGAGGAACGAGTGTGGTAAAACGCGAGGCTGGTCAGTCTTCTTGAGCGCACGGCCAGGAACGTCGTTCAACTTGCATTCACGCTTGCGCCTTTCTCGAATTGAGGTTGAGAAGATAGAATAGACCCGGAAGATGTCCGAGAACCAATTTAACGTTGATATAGAGCGCGAGACCATCAGGGGGCGCGTCTGCCCTTACTGCAATGGTAAAATCATCCCCGCCGACCAGGCTGTCTATCAGAGCGCAGGCGACCCCGAAGCGGTTTTCCCTGCGTGGCAGTGCGAGAGATGCGGCTACACTGAAGTAGTCGAAAAGCCTAAGCCCGCACCAAAGGCAAAGCACTGAAATTTTAGATGAAACAGTTTTCGGCCTTAAATTTTTAGAGTTCGATTCCGAAGAAGATATGACAGATACAGTCCTCTGGGAGGGAAGTCAGATGAAGCGTGAGGGTTTTCTACTGAACCTCCTCTGCATTGTGCTCGCGCTGGCGTTCCTGGGCGTCGTCGTGTGGAACGTTATTACTCTGGGCACTGTGACCAACTTCTTAACCATTGACAGTCTGTTTCTGACGGTCGTTTTCACGCTGCTCGCAATGGTGCTTCTCGTCAATCCTATAATGACGTTGAAGGATGCAGGGATTCTGCCAAATCCTTTGAAGCGAAGAGGCGCTGAAGTTGCAACGCAAGCCGCGACAGCATCCATACAGGGCGACGCAGGACAGGCTGCGCTTCCTCCGGCGAGTGTGGGCATGCCCGCGCGCGCAATTAAAAAGAGAACCATACGCTCAGTCCCGCCGGACGTTGAAAACATGGTGAAGCGCTTGAAGAGGCCCTGAGGAGAACCAACCCTGAACAGTTCTGATTGAAGGTTAAATGTATGAGTTCGATTAGAGAGTGCGTGCTCGCAATGTTCACGGAACTGGGCAAGGAGGAGCTAGACCTTCACGAGTTGTTCGAGGCGGGCGGTAACGACCCGGAAGCGCGCACTGAAGTTTTCGATACGGTGGAGCGGTTGGTCAAAGAAGGAGTTCTGGAAGAGCGCGGCAACGATTTTTACGCGCTGACGAACGAAGGCAAACAGTTGTTACGAAATCAAAATTCCCCCGCCGAACAGTAGCCCTGTAAAGCCTGCGCCTCTCAAGTTTTTTCAATGAGTGATTACCTCTACGCTTTGCCCCACCTGAACGCTGCGCTGAACGCTACAAGCGGAGTCCTCCTCGTCACAGGCTACACGTTCATACGACGAAAGCGCGTGGCGGCTCATCGCAACTGCCAGATCGCTGCGCTCACAACGTCCGCGCTTTTTCTGGTCTCTTACGTCGTCTACCATTACTATCATGGCTCAACACGCTTCCCTGAAATTCCTGTAGTACGACCGATCTATCTGGTCATACTGTTTACTCATCTGGTTCTGGCAATCTTGATTCTTCCTCTAATATTTCTGACAGTCTATCGCGCGGCGCGCGGGCGCTTCACTCAGCACAAGCGCATTGCGCGATGGACTTTCCCCATGTGGCTTTACGTTTCGGTCACAGGCGTTATCGTCTACTTGATGCTTTACCAGATTTTTCCGGCTAGAGGCTGAAGGGTTTTTGGATGGAAGGAAACGGGCATAACCCTGAAGCGTCTCTTCCCGCAAGCGCGCCACACGCACGCAGACGCTCGCCCCTGCCTCTTATAATCGTCGCCGCGCTTTTCATCATAGTTCCATTCCTTACATGGTACGGCACGTGGTTCGGGCGTCACCTTACGGACGAAGAGGTGGGCCAGTACCTAGCAGACCAGCAGAACACGCGACACGTTCAGCACGCGCTCGCCCAGGTAGAAGAGCGTATGAGCAAGCATGACCAGAGCGTGAAGCGCTGGTATCCGCAGATAGTGGCGCTGGCAAACAGTCCAGAGTCTGAAATACGCAAGACCGTCGCATGGGTTATGGGGCGAGACGGTAGCTCAGAAGAGTTTCACGCGACTCTATTAAGATTGCTGACGGATGTAGAGCCAATCGTCCGGCGCAATGCTGCAATGGCGCTGGTCAATTTCAACGATGGAAAGGGAAGGAATGAGTTGCGGGCGATGTTGCAGCCGTTCGATGTCGCAGCGCCGGTAGAAGGGACACTGAACAGCGTCTTACCCTCTGGCTCACCGGTTACCGTAGGTGCGCTGCTTGCACGAATCAGGCGAGGCGATGGAGAGATACAGGAACTGCGCTCGCCCGTAGCAGGTAGAATCCAAAGTGTCTCGAAACGTGAAGGCGAGCAGGTAGCCACCGCCGAAAAGATATTCTCAATCGCGCCCGACACCGACAGCATAGAGAACGCATTGGTCGCTCTGGCTTTCGTCGGCGAGAGTGAAGATTTGCCGGTGGTCGAAAGTTTTGCAAGGGGTGACGGATCAACACCTGTCCGAATCAAAAAGCAAGCGGCGGTGACTGCAGATGCCATCAAACGCCGCTCGTCTGCTTCTCATTAAGCTTTTCGTTTTAAGCGGGCGGAGGTGGCGGTAAGTCAGGCAGTTCTATACCGTGCATGGCTTCCCAGTTCTCTGTGGGAACCATCTCAATAGCATCCCACGGGCAGCCATCAAGGAATGCGCCGTCCGGCCCTTTGCTGATGCACTTCTGGCAGCCTATGCAGAGATAAGGGTCAACCTCTATGCGACCGAATGGCGGGTGGTCTTCATCTGGAACCCAGAACATGCAGGCTTCAATCGGGCAATACTCTATGCAGGCGGGCGAGCCTGCGCAGCCCGTGCAGCAATCTGTGGTGATGGCTAGTATGCGCGGCTTTCGCTTGCGCGTGGCTTTGCCGTCGCCTTCGGACATGGGCCAATGCTTATCAACGATCTCTATCATATAAAAATTGTTCCGCGAGCGCCTTTCCGCTTATTGTTCCTAACATGAATACTTTACCACGCTAAGCATGCCAGACTCAATAACCGTCTCATTCTTGAATAAGTAGAGAGTTGAGATTCACCACCGAAGAGCACAAGGATTACACAGAGAGTTGAATGTCTCTGTGCTATCTCAGTGTACTCTGTGTCTCTGTGGTGAATTATCTTTAACATTTCACTCAAGAATGTATAGATACCGCTTACAGTGAAAGCATCTACTTGAAAGAGTAAGGCGAATCGTTATACAACTAATCGAAAAACAGGACAAAGGAAAAGGGAGGGCAAAAGGAATGGAAACCGTCGCTGGAATCTTTCGTTCCCGCGCGCAGGCCGAGAGCGCAGTTCAGAATCTCGTGTCGGCTGGCGTCTCTACGGAAAAAATCAACCTGCTCACGCCCGGCACAACGCCGGAAGAGATCGAGTCAACAGTGCCCACAACGGAAACGGAGCAGCCCGGAATGGGTTCGGCCATTGGCGGGACTGTAGGCGGCGCAATTGGAATCGCCGGAGGGATGCAAATTGGCGCGGCTGCCGCGAGCCTTTTCATTCCCGGAGTTGGCCCAATCTTCGCGGCGGGTCTTCTTGGCGCAGCGCTACTGGGAGCAGGAGGCGCAGCAACGGGCGCAGTGCTTGGCGGAGAAGTGGAAAATAATCTTGCCGATGGCATTCCGCACGACGAGCTTTACATTTACGAAGATGCGCTAAGGCAAGGTCGAACGGTTATCGTTGTCATAGCCGAAGACGGAACGCAGGCCGATGCTGCGCGCGCCATTATGGCGCAGGCAGGCGCAGAGAGCCTGGACGCGGCGCGTGAAAGCTGGTGGGTTGGTTTGCGCGACGCGGAGGCAGAGCATTACAGAGGGCAGGGAGGCGATCTGGCTGCGGAAGAAGCAAGGTATCGCAGCGGTTTTGTCGCCGCGCTCGACCCGGCCACTCGCTCTAAATCTTACGACGAAGCGAACGAGTTCCTGCGCAAGCAATATGGCGAAGAGTGCTCGGAGAACGCTTTCAAGTGTGGATACGAGCGTGGGCAAGCCTATCATCGCGGCATGGTCGAGAGGTATAAAGGTTGAGGGACACGCTCCTGAGCGCAGCGGTTTTTATCGCTATACTCGCGGCGAGCGCTCTTGTTACAAACTGGTTCGCAAAGACAATGTACCTGCGCTGCTCTGCCTGCGCCACGCTCAACGCGAAGCGTAGAGTCGTTTGTAGATCGTGTGGTAAGACGCTTCGTTTGAGTTCGTAAAGCGGGGTCAGCTAAGAGAGTATTTCAAAATCATAGAATCAACTCATTGCGTTCTTCTTAGCGCCTTTGCGCCTCCAGCGTGAAAAACCATCTCACGCTGGAGACGCCAAGACGCTAAGAAGGGCGCAAAGTTATTTTGAGATATTCTCTTGAGCGGTGCTGGCTCCCTTTATGCTGCCATTGCTGCTGGTTGTTGAAGGTCTAGCTTCTTCATGATTCTCAAGGCGCGGTCGAAATCAACCGCCTGCGGTCTTGTGTTCACATCGAAAATGAAACGTTGTGAGCGCCCGGTAATCTCTATGCGCTTTGTGATGGTGCCGCCTGTGGTGATTATGTCTACGTCAACCGCCAGACGGAAGACGGCGGGCGTGATGTCGTCGGCTTCCTGCGTCTGTTCGACATCTAATGTCAGTTGCTTCCTGCGCTCGTCGTAATTCGAGCGCACGCGAAGCTCAGGGTAGCCC
>DATHJK010000052.1:0-6261 GCA_035316225.1 Pyrinomonadaceae bacterium | reverse complement strand
GCGTAGCTTCAAGGTCTGTGAAGAGACGCGACCATGAGAAGCGTTTGCGGTCAACGAGCGTGTGCGCAGCATCCAGCATTACGCGCTGCTCCGGCGTGAGCGACTCTCTTATCTGTGAAGCCTGATCCTGAAGCACCTTTGCTTGCTGGCGTAGCGCGTTAACGTCCGTTTCAACCACTGCGGCCTTTGCGTTGGTATCGAGGCTTGTGCGGACTATGAGAACGAGCGCGACCAGTGAAGCGATGGCAACGATGGCTGTGATCGTCCACGGTAACGCGCGGTTGCGAAATGGCTGGCTTGCTAGATTTAGATTTGAGACGGACACTCTTAAGAAAACTTCCGAACTCCGAGTTACTGGCGACGGGGGCGGCTTGCCGGGGATTTTCACCAGGTACTCAGAAGAATACACGCGAGCACCAAAGAGGCGCAACCGCACAAAGCTTTCGGTCTTCGTGCGGCGCACCCGTTTACACGCTTCAGGCTTCGTAGGGTTGCAAAAAAGGATGAAGGAAGAAGAAGAAAGAGGTGGAAAGAGTAAAAGGAAGAAGGGAGACGACAATCTGTAGATTAAGCCATCTCCCTCTCTACCTTTTCACCTTATTACCCTTTTCCCACACTCATTTCATCGCGGAGTATTTGTGGCCTGGCTCACGACACGTGCGTTCGTCACGCGGCCAGCGGTGTCCAGGGTGAGTTCCACAACCGCGCCCGTAATGTCTCTTGTGCGGCGCACGGTCTGCCCGGCGTCGTTGGTGGTGTCGCCCAGGCTTAGCTCGACTTTATCCATTTTGAGAACGTCAAAATGCCGATGGCATAAGTCTTTTGTTTTCAACACCAGACTTTTTGAATGTCAGTCAAAAAGAGGACATTCAAAAAGTCTCGCTCATAATCAGGACGCTAAGTCTTTTATTTACGTTCCCTGTTTCCAAAATGGATAAAGTCGAGCTTAGAAGCTGTTTGAAAATTCAGCGCTAGATAGCTCCGTTAGGAGCTATATGTTTATAGCCAGCAACCAGTTCCTTTAAATCCTGCTCCGTTCAGGAGCAGAATGTTAGACTCTTTAACAGCATCTACGACTATAAACATTTAGCCGCTGACGGGGCTTTTCATCAGTTCCTTAATCTCTTCTGCGAGGGAGGCTGGTCAAATCTTCTGTGATGGACAGCGACGTTCGATAAGCGCAGACGCGGTTGCGACCGCTGCGCTTGGCACGGTAGAGGGCAGAGTCTGCCATCTCTACAAGTTGAATGGGGTCGCGCGCATCGTCAGGGAAAGATGCGACGCCCACACTGATGGTAATCTGAAACTTCTTCTCTTCCTCGCCGGAGTCGCGTCGCGTGGTCAGGAAACCGTAATCTTCAATTGCCGCTCGCACGCGCTCAGCCGCGACCAAGCCTTGAGCGTAAGTAGCGTCGAGCATGAAAGCCGCGAACTCTTCGCCGCCAACGCGCGCGCCAACGTCGCCTGCGCGAAGAGCGCGCTTGATGACGAGACCAACATCTTCCAGAGTCTGACTGCCGACCAGATGCCCGTATGTGTCGTTCACCTGTTTGAAAAAATCCAAGTCCATCATCAGCACGCAGAAAGGGCGCATCTCTATTTCGGCACGCGCAGACTCGCGCCTCAGCTCAGAGAAGAAGGATTTGCTGGTGAGCAATCCGGTCAATTCGTCGTGCGCAAGCAAGCGGTGAATCTGCTGCTGGAATTCGCGGTCAATCTCGTCCAGCATGTCGAAGCGAAACAGGTGCTCGCCTATCACTATCTTGTCGCCGTCCTGAAGCACAGCGTCCGAGATCAACTGGCCGTTCAGATAAGTGCCGTTGGTAGAACTCAGGTCGCGTATGCGGTAGCGCGTCTCGCCCGTTTCCTGATTCAACTCGGCATTGATGCGCGCGTGCAGGCGCGAAGCCTTCGCGTCGTTGACGCGCACATCCGCGTCCAGAGCGCGCCCCAGCGTCACCTGATCGCGTTCGAGCGGAATGGGCACGGCCATCAAATCGCCGCGCAGGAAGACCAGCGCCGGCCTCAGCTCGCGCTCGCGCCCGCGCAGCGAGTCATCCTGCGTGTCCTCTTCCAACGGGCTGCGCCGCGTCGAATTGTCATCCAGTCTCTCGGTCATTAACTATTACAAAAGGCCGGGTAGTCACTGAGAACATTCCGTGTAGAGCCGCCATCAACCTCCGAAGACTTTTCGTGCAGGAACTTCAGCACGCATCTTAACGCGCAGTGCGGCATGACGGCAATTGCTTCCTACAATGTTTTCGCGTTGCTTGTCGCATATAACCGCTTGCTTCTATAATTACAGGGCAATCTCTTTTCGCCTTGCTTGTGCGTAATCAACCGGGCGGCACAGTGATGTCAACTCGCCCGACGGCGTTGAAAAGCAACCGAGACGCCGAATTTTTTAGAGTACGTGATTTCTTGAGGAGCGATGGTGTTAAAACAGGAACAGGTTGAAAGTTGTCCGTGGGCCGGGCAGGAATTGACGGTCGAGCGATTGGCGGACGCGCGGCTGCCGACTGAGGTTGGCGAATTCAGAATAGCCGGTTACCGCTCGAAGACAGAGGGCGGCGAAGAATTCGTCGCCCTCTACAAAGGCGAGATGAAGCCCGACGTGCCTACGCTCGTGCGCATTCATTCGCAGTGTCTGACGGGCGATGTGTTCGGCTCTATCAAGTGCGACTGCGGGCAGCAACTTCATCGCGCCATGGAGTTGATTGAACAGGAGGGGCGCGGCGCAATCGTCTATCAACAGCAGGAAGGGCGCGGCATAGGCATCATCAACAAGATTCGCGCCTACGCGCTTCAGGACGGGGGAGCGGATACGGTCGAGGCTAACGAGCTATTGGGACTGGCAGTTGATCTGCGCCAGTATCGCCAGTGCGCGGAAGTGCTCTTCGATCTGGGACTGTGCAAGGTGCGCGTGATCTCTAATAACCCGCTGAAGATTCAGGCTATGGAAGAGGCAGGGCTGGTTGTAGTGGAGCGCGTGCCGATTGAAGTCGAGCCGCCCCGATGTGCGACCGCGTATCTGAGGACGAAGAAGGAGAAGATGGGTCACCTGCTGGGTTTCAACGTCAGTTAGCTTGCTCTCCTCACTTTACGTCAGAGAGCGAGAAAGTTAGTCTCACTCTGGAAACGCAAAGATTAAGCTCACAAAAGAGGGAGGCCGCAATCAATAGGGTTGCGGCCTCGTCTATTTTTATCGAGAATTTTTGGCCCAAATCCGTAAAATTCTCTTGCCCTAATACCAAACAGGTCTATAATCACGGCCAGCCGCTCTTAATCATTCACCTCTGTTCTGCAAGGGAGACGATTCGCATGACTCGCATACATAGAGTTCTTGCAAGCCTCGCTACTTTTTTAGTTTTGACTTTTGTGCTGGCCTTGACTGCGTTCGCGCAGGTCACGACGACGGGCGATGTGACCGGGCGCGTCGTTGACCAACAGGGACGTGTCGTGCCTAACGCCACCGTGACTGCGCGCAACAGCAGCACCGGACAGGAGCGCACAACCAATACAGATCAGGATGGCAGCTTCACGCTCACCGGGCTTCCGCCTGGAAAGTATGACATATCGGTAGGGGCGCAAGGGTTCAGCAAATCGCTGTTGCAGGGTTTCGACGTGTCGGTCGGCGCACGCCCCACTATCACAGTTGAGTTGAAGCCGGGACAGATTAACGAAACCGTTACAGTGACAACGGAGGGCGCGCTCATAGAAACCACGCGCTCCGAACTTGGAACCAATATCACCCCGGTCGAAGTTCAGAATCTTCCTCTTTTGAACCGCACGTTTGCCAATCTCTCTGTCATCGCGCCGGAAGCAAGGTCCGTAGGGAGCTTCGATCCGACCAAGACTCGCGTAGGCAACATCGCTTTCAGCGGCGGCGACGGTCGCCAACTGAGCGTCAACGTGGACGGCGGCGATGACCGGGATAACGTCGTCGGCAGCCTTTTGCAGAATTTCGCTTACGAATCCATTCAAGAGTTTCAAGTCTTGCAGCATCGCTGGACGGCTGAGGAAGGGCGCTCTGTGGGCGGCGTGGTTAACGTCGTAACCAAGTCCGGCACTAACGACCTGCACGGCTCTGCCTTCTATAATTTCCGCAACCAGTCTCTGCGTGCCAGAGATTTCTTTGAGAGGCAGAACAGCAGCACAAAGCCGAACTACAGCAGGCAAGAGTATGGCGGCTCCATAGGTGGGCCAATTGTGAAGAACAGGTTCTTCTTCTTCGGCGCGCTTGAGCATTTCCGCGAGCGGCAGAATCTTCTGCTTCAGCCAGACCAGTTGGCTCAGATCGCAGCCATTCCGGGCATCACGGCGACGCCAACTATCCCCACGCCATACAACGACACGCTGCTCACCGTAAAGGTCGACCACACGATCAGCAGCCGACAATCAATGTTCTATCGCTATGCGTTTCAGAAGAACGATTCGCCTAACGATCAGTTCGACATCACGCAGCCTGCCGATATTCTGGGCGGCAATACAAATAACAACCGCCTGCACAGCTTCGTCCTTAATCACTCTTACACGTTCAGCCCTTCGCGCCTGAACGTATTCTCGTTCCAGTTTCAAGATTTTCATAACCAGATTCTGGGCGTGACTGACCAGCCGAACCTGCAATTCCCTTCAGTTCAATCGGGCGCGAACGTCAACGTCCCACAAGAGACGACCGAAAGAAAGTTGCAGTTTCGAGATGACTTCTCTCTGCTGTGGGGCAAGCATGGCCTGAAGTTTGGCGGCAACTACATACACACAGACCTCGGCGGATTCTTCCTCTTCGGCGCAAACGGGTATCAGGTCTTTTTCTTCGATAACCCGCTCACAATCCGCAACAATCTACCTTCATCTCACTGCCCCGGCTCGACACCTACTCTGCTGGTGAGTTGTTACCCGCAGGGGTTTGCGACACCCGGCGCGGTGAGTGAGATAGATTTTAGCGGCGGCGCGGGCGATACGACTCAACCGCCCATGCACCAACTGGCCTTCTACCTGCAAGACGACTACAGGATGACGCCGCGCCTGACGCTCAACCTGGGTGTGCGTTGGGATGTGAACATGCACATTCTGACTGACCAGACGAACAATCGCACGATGAGGATTTTGAGCAGGCTCAACGATCCGCGCGCTCAGGCGATTACCGGCGGAGACCTTGCGCGCACGACTCCGAGTTGGATGGAGTTTCAGCCGCGCTTGGGTTTCGCTTACGACCTGAGAGGCGACGGGCACTCTGTAATACGCGGCGGCTACGGAATCTTCTACGATCAGGTCTTCCAGAACCTGACGCTCTTCTCTCTGCAACAAAGTCACGACACCATCTACCAGACTCTTTTGCAGCGCGTTAATAGCGCCGTCGGCGTCGGACAGCTTTCGACGTTCCGCTTCGGAACAGACCCGCTGCCATCTGTAGCGGGAGCTACGGGCACCGATCTGGAGTTCGGGGCTTTCGGTCGCATCAACGATCCGACGATGCGTGACCCGTATGTGCAGAAGTTTTCTATAGGCTACGAGGGTCAGATTGGCAGCCATTACGTTCTCTCCACAGATTTCGTTCACACGCTAGGCATACACGAGCCGCGCGTGCTCAATATCAATCCGCGCATCGGTAACATTTGCGATCCGACGTTCCCAGGCTCGACCCCGGCCAGCGCGCGTTGCGTGCGTGGGGCTAGCACGCGCTACTTTGATCAGGCTTTCGTTCAGGCCGGTCTGGGCGCAGGCCGTCTTGAACAGATAAACATGTTCTCGTCCAACAACCGCTCGCGCTTCGACAGTTGGACGACGACGCTCAGGCGGCGCACGCGCCGAACGCTTTTCTCTGTGAGCTACGTACTCTCTAGCTCGAAGTCATGGGGCGGTTTGCCTACCGCCTCTTATAGCGGCAACGGCGTCGCCGTCACGCCTGAGAATCAGTTCCTGCCTGAAGAGTTTGGGCCAACGCGCATAGACGAGCGCCACCGCATAGTCGCAAGCGGCGTCTTCGATCTGCCCTACGGCTTCCAGCTTGCGCCCATTGTGCAATTCGCCACCGCGCGCCCCTACTCGGCCAACTCTGGTACGGATTTAGACGGCGACGGGCGCAGCACTAACGACCGAATCTGCGCTGGCGTCGATCCGCTGGCCGTTTTGCAGGCATCTTTGAACGGAACGGCTCTGCCACCCGGAACGTTGACCCCGGGCTGCCGGCAGGTCGTTGTTAACAGCCTGCGCAGCGGCTTCGTCGTTAATGGTTCCAGCATAGAGCAGCGCAGCGGTCGC
>DATHJK010000051.1:0-3625 GCA_035316225.1 Pyrinomonadaceae bacterium | reverse complement strand
CAGTAAAGGGAAAGCCATTTCTGAGGCGAGAGCTTTATATCCTGCAAGCTCTGGCGCGCATCAATGCTTTAGTCGGGCGGCAATACATTGTTTTGAGCCAGCACCTGGCTGGCATAGTTCGCCAGCACGGGGCGCGTGGCTCTATCAATGTCATTCCGATTTATGGAGTTGACACCGGAGTGTTTCATCCTCCCTCAGAATCGAAGTCCGTCATCAAAGCGCGACTCGGTTTGCCGACGACGGGCGCATTGATTTTCTTCAGTAGTCGCGTCGCTCCTGAAAAAGATAGCGAGACGTTGTTAGCGGCTTTCAGAACGTTGCTGGATAAAGGGCGCGACCTCTGGCTTCTGCATCGCAGCGGCGGCTATAGGGATTTTATTAAAGACGCGGAGAGATTCGGCATCGCCGCGCGAGTCATAGCTACTGACGCAGTGCATCCTCACGGCCAGTTATCTCTTGACTATCAAGCCAGCGACCTCTGCGTGCAGGCCAGCCGGGAAGAGGGTTTGGGCTTTTCTCCATTGGAAGCGCTGGCCTGTGAAGTGCCTGTGATCGCGGCGACAGTTGGCGGACTGAAGGAAACCATTATTGACGGCCAGACGGGTTGGACTTATCCGGTTGGTGACGAGGATGCGCTGGCAAAATGTATTGAGGCAGCTTTGAATGACCCGGCGGAAGCAGCACGCCGCACTGCCGCAGGGCGCAAGATGGTCTGCGCGATTTACGATGAGCGGGTTGTTTTCGAGCAGTTGGAGAGAATGACGTGGCAGGGCGGCGAGCCAGAGCCAGTACATGCGATTGCGGAAACTTGATGGCGCGTTGATGGATTTCAGGTAAGCCCTGCGTCTGCTTTCCTGCATAATTTAGTTCGATGACTTTACCCAGATTGGCTGTCATTAGCGATTTTGCGGAAGAGAACTGGCCGAGCATGAATCTGGTCGCGGATATGCTGCTTGATGGTTTACAGCGTAATCATGCGGGGACGATTGCGGCCACACGTATCGCTCCGCAGATGCGTCGCCGGTTTACGCGAAACGGCGCAAGTGAACGGAGCGAACTCTTCAAAGCCGACCGCGTGCTCAATCGCTTCTGGGACTATCCAAGACATTTGCGCCGCCAAAAGGCAGACTTCGATCTCTTTCACATTGTTGACCACAGCTACGGACAGTTGATCCATGAGCTTCCGCCTGAGCGAACCGTCATCACCTGTCACGACCTGGATACTTTCCGCTCTATCTTGAATGGCTACGGGGAACGCCGCTCGTTTCTCTTTAAGAGCATGACCAGACGAATTATGAGCGGCATTAGAAGAGCCGCGCGCGTCACCTGCGATAGCGTTGCCACGCGCGACGAACTGCTCGCTCATAATCTGGTCGAGCCGGAACGAGCGTTGGTTGTTCCCAATGGAGTTCATCCGTCTTGCTCGCCGGAAGCCGACCCGCCGGCAGACATGGAGGCGGCGCGGTTGTTGGGCCATTCGCGCACCGATGGAAACGGCTTTGACATCATGCACGTCGGCAGCACCATCCGGCGCAAGCGCATTGATGTGCTGTTGAGGGTTTTCGCAGCCGTGCGAAAAGAGTTTCCCTCAACGAGACTCATACGCCTCGGCGGGTCGTTCACTTCAGAGCAGTTGAAGCTATCCGAACAACTCGATGTTAGCGATGCCGTTATCGTTCTGCCTCACGTTGAGAGAAATATACTGGCCGCGCTTTACAGGCACGCCGCACTCGTCTTGCAACCTTCGGAAGGGGAAGGCTTCGGTCTGCCCGTAGTTGAAGCTCTCGCTTGCGGCACGCCAGTCGTTGCCAGCAATCTTTCGGTCTTACGCGAGGTGGGCGGTGAGGCCGCCGCTTACTGTCCGGTCGGCGATATTATTTCATGGACGGAAAGTGTGACCGGGCTACTCGCGGAGCGCGCCGAGCAACAGCAGCGATGGGAGCAGAGACGCAATGCCGGAATCCTACAGGCAGCTAAATTCAGTTGGACAGAGTACGCGAATAAAATGGTGGAGTTGTACAGGCAAATCTTGTAACGGATTCGTAAGCTCTTAATTAGAGCCGGATAATCTCCTGATTTGAAAATCAAAGATTAGTATTCATCCGGCTAAGAATTTCAAATCAGGACACAACCTTGAGCCGGGTAGTGTGTCGTTCTCGACGTTGAACAAAGATGTAGGTTTTCCGCTCTGTGTGTGTTAGCGCACAGACGGATGCACTTCCGAGGGATTAAATCAACATTGAATTCAAAAGTAACGTATGGCGAGAAACCGGCCAGCCCCTCATTTTGCTATAGTTATGAGTTTACGTCTCTTTAATTGTCCGATATTGAAAATGGCACACTGTAATAGAGCGTTTGTCGTTGACTTTTTTCTGTGAGCGGCATAATGTCGGCAAGGTCTTCTAAGGTTAGTTCTTTCTGCAAGTTGCAGGCTTCGGCAAATCGATTTCATGGATAGGGCTTTATCTAAACCCCGCACGAAACATCAAGTGCTAACGGAACTAGCTTGCCCTCCCTTCTAAATGAAATTCTCAGGAGATGCCATTAACCACGTCCCGCCGATTCAGTAGAATCGGTCAGGCAATTTACTGTTTCAGCGCTTCTTACAATTCAGGAAAGGGAATCCCCGATGGAAAAAAATCCTAGCTCCAGAGTGGTCAAAAGTACGGCGACGATTAGTCGTGCAATAATTAACGCACGCTCTATAACTATATTCTTCTTAATAATCTTTGCAGCCGTAGCTGCCGTTACCAACAGGTCTTCAGCCCAAAACGCAGAGCCTGCCGTAGTTGGCCCGTCGCCAGATGGTATGACGGCATTGCAACAGATGCATCCAACTACATTCAGAGCCGCAGGCGAGGCGCGCCCCTCTATATTCAATCGAGCCGTCAGCGCTGTGCGAGGCATATTGATAACGCCCGCCGCCAACATTCTTTATGTTGATCCGGCTGGCACTTGTGGCGGCAATTCTCCATGCTTTACGACCATTCAGGCGGCGATTAATGCAGCCAGCCCCGGCGATACGATTAACGTATTCGCAGGCACTTACGCCGAGCAGATAGATGTCAATAAAGCGCTCACATTGCTCGGCCCCAACGCTAACATTGACCCGAACACGGGAGCACGTGTCGCGGAAGCGACCATTATTCCCACAGCCAGCGACCCGCTGAACCCAGGCTTCGGTGGGCCAATCGTCGTCACGTTTTCGGCTAACGGCGTCACCTTTAAGGGATTCACAGTTGACGGCGATAACCCGAGTCTGACTTCGGGCGTCGTCTTCAACGGCGCTGACGTAGATGCGGAGTTTGGAATCTACGGCACAGAGACTGCCAACCCGGATGCGGTCATCAGCAATAATATCGTCAAGAACATAGGCGAGATTGCCGTCTGGATAAACTCGAACGGTCAGGGCGGCGCGAAGAACGCCAACAGCCGCATCACGAACAACAAGGTGGACAATGACCTCGGAGCATTCGGCCAGGGCATACGCATCTCCGACGACGCCTGGCTGGACGTAACGAACAATGTTGTCACACGTGTTCGCGTTGGCATCACCATAGAGAACTACAGCGGCAACACCACGACCCATCCGGCCTCAGTCATCGCCGACAACAACGTGACCGCG